>NZ_DBHKZA010000047.1:31132-49561 GCF_057314935.1 Achromobacter sp. | reverse complement strand
TACATCGTGCAGGACGGCGATGTGATGAACTTCCTGTTCAACGTCTGATCGATGACCACACGACACGTCGGCGTCAGGGATGTGAACAAAAGCCGTTGAGCGGCTAGGTTCGTTAGCGCTGATATTGTCGCAAAGAGGCCGCCCATGGGTGGCCTCATTTTTTTGGGCTGCAAATCTCGCACTATTAGTATGTTATAACATTCAACTAATAATAGAGCGGCCGGCCTCCTGTGGGGGAGCGAATCGGCCGCTCGATGTGCCGGGGTAGGGATCCAGGGGGATTGCCGCGTAAACCGGTGCATCCCTTGGAGAGGTTCATGCGCCCCTATCTACCTGGCTTGGCGGCTGCGAGCGAACGCCGGCCGCTGTCCTGCCTTGCCGTCCTGCCACTGATCTTTGCGCCCGTTCCCGGTTTCGCGGCCGAAGCAACGGAAGAAGCGGCTCAGAACCTTGGAACAATCACGGTGATCGGTACGCGTGAGCGCCCGTACCGTGCGTTTGTCGCACCTACCGCCAACAAGAGTGACACGCTGGTGAAGGAGACGCCTTTCTCCATCCAGACGGTCACGAGCGAGTTGATCGAAGACCGCGGCGTCACCACGCTGGGCGGCGCGATCAGTACCGTGCCGGGGGTGACGAGCCAAGTCGGCTGGGGCGGCAGCAACGATCGCTTTCGCCTGCGCGGCTTCGCCACAACAAGCAACCTGAAGAATGGCTTTCGCCGCAGTGTTTTCGCACCGGTCGACGAATTGGTGAATATTCAGCAGATCGAGGTATTGAAGGGGCCCGCGTCGGCGCTCTACGGCCGTTTCGAACCTGGCGGCGTGGTGAATATTGTCACCAAGAAGCCGCTGGACAAAGCCCAGACCGATATCGAGGTGACCGCGGGCCGCTATGACTTCTATCGCATCACGGCCGACAGCACGGGGCCGCTGGGCGACCAGCTCGGTTATCGCCTGACGGGCTCGGTGCAGAGCAACCATGGCTTCCGCGATTTCGCCGACAACGACACGCAGTTCATTTCGCCCGTGTTTCAGTGGACGCCCTCTAGCCGTACCAGCGTCACCGCTGAATTCGAATTCGGAAAGAAGAAAGCGGCTTTCGACCGCGGCTTCGGCAATAGCCCGCTGTTCCTGCAAGTGCCTATCCACTACAACTACGGCGAACGGGACGCCAGTTTAGAGAACGACAGTGCGCTGGCCAGCTTGGTGCTGGACCATAAGCTGGAGAACGGTTGGGACATGCGCGCCGGCCTGCAGGGTTCGCGGGCACGGTCCGATGCGCTTTGGTATGCCTATGGCTTTCCGCCGGTGAGCGGCGGGGATTCTGCGGATCCGATCGTCAATCGGCGTAAACAGCGCAGCATCGACGAACAGAAAGACATGTCCGCATTGGCGGAAGCGTCGCGACGCTTCACCACGGGAGGCATCGGGCACCGAGTCTTGGTGGGTACGGACTACAACTACGAAGACTGGGACTTTACGGCGGACGCCTACCTGAACGACTTCGGGTTTCCCGTCAACCTTCCCATCAGTTTGCGTAATCCGGTGCACGGCGTCCAAACCGGCGCTATGCGGCATTACGACTCTTCGCGCTACACGAGCCACAACTTCGGCATTTACGCTCAGGATGAATTGGAGTTGGGCACGCAGTGGCGCCTCCTGATGGGGCTGCGCTATGACCGCGCGCGCACCAAGGGCCGCGCGGAGTATCTCGTGGCGGACGGTCCTTTGACGCGCACGGATGACGCTTATTCTCCACGCATCGGATTGACGTGGACGCCCGCCGAGCAAGTGTCCGTCTATGGCAGCTGGTCAAAATCCTTCCTGACAGAGCCGGGCGGCGGCATGCTGCGAAGCGGAGGTCTGCCCGAGCCTTCGCGCGGCGAACAATTCGAGGTGGGCGCCAAGTTCAACCTATTGGAGGGACGCCTGGAACCCACGATCGCGCTATTCGACATCCGCCGTACCAATGGGGTGGTGAGCGACCCGGATGATTTCAATTACGTGATTCAGGTCGGCGAACAACGTAGCCGCGGCTGGGAGCTCGACATCCCGTACACGATCACGCCCCAGTGGCGCCTGCTTGCCTCCTACACCCATCTGACCGCTGAAGTCACCGAAGACAGCGACGCCACCCTGGTGGGAAACCGGGTCGCCAACGCACCGCGGCGCTCGGCGAGTCTGTGGACCACCTACGATCTTACCGGCTGGGCTCGGGGGCTGCGCGTCGGCCTGGGCGCCACCTACGTCGGTGCGCGGCAGGCAAACACGGCGAATACATTCGACTTGCCGGCCTACACCCGATGGGACGCCAACGCGATCTATCGTTTTGGGCCGGCCGAGCGCTACAAAGTCCAACTGACCCTGCAGAACCTGACAAACAAACGCTATTACGAATCCGGGGGGGCTTACGTCCCGACCTTTGCCGGTGCGCCACGCACGGTCATGGTTTCGTTGGGGATCCGGATCTGATGAGCTTGGTTGCCAGGAACTTGGTGGCCGGCTACGGAGGGCGGCCGTTGCTGGGGCCTTACCAGCTCCACCTGCCGTCGGGATATTTCTTGTGCCTGATCGGCGCTAACGGCGCCGGCAAGTCCACGCTGATCCGCACACTGTGCGGCATGCAGCCCACGCTGGCAGGCGATATCCTGCTGGACGGCCAGTCGTTGGCAGGGCTATCCAGTCTTGAACGTGCGCGTAGGCTGGCGGTCGTGCTCACCGACCGAGTGGATACGATGCTGATGACGGGCTTCGAATTGGCATGTCTGGGACGGTATCCCCACATCGGCTGGGACGGCCGGCTGCGCGACGCCGACCACGAGATTGTGCAAGCTGCTCTGCACCAGGCTGGCGCCGCGTCCCTGTCGGGCAAGCTGGTATCGCGCATGTCTGACGGCGAACGGCAAAGGGTCATGATCGCGCGCGCGTTGGCGCAGCAGCCCAGCCTGCTGGTCTTGGACGAAGCCACGGCTTTTCTGGATCTTCCGCGACGCATTGAACTCATGCAGTTGCTGCAAGACCTGGCCCGCCAACAGCGCTTGACGATCGTTCTCTCTACCCACGATCTGGAGCTGGCGCTGCGTTACGCCGACGCGCTCTGGTTGATCGACCCCCAACGGCAACTGCACGCCGGCGCCCCGGAAGACCTGGCTTTGAATGGTGCGCTATCGGCTGCCTTTACGGGCGACGGCTTGGCATTCGATCTGGAGCGCGGGGAACTGCGCGTGGGCCGCGGCGGCGCCGTCCCGATTCGCGTTGTTGGCAGCGGCTCGCGGCGAGTATGGGCGGAACGGGCCTTACAACGTCTGGGCTACTACATCGGTGAAGACGCCAGGCAAACATTGAGTGTGCTGCCAGACGGCTACGCGCTGTCGTCTCCGCAAGACGGCACTACTCGTTACGACACGCTGGCGGAGCTGGCGGTAGCGATACGTACGGCCGGCGATGAGCGGTCTCCGGCCAGTCCGCCGCCATGAAAACCCGACTCCTGGGCGCTTTCCTCGTCGTATCGCTTTCAGCTTGCATGCAGGTGTCCGCGCCGCCACGAAGCGCGCTGCCCGCTCGGGTCGTGGGCCCGGCTGGCCCTGCACAGAACCTGCAGGCTGCCTGCGTTGCCGATTACCGGCCCGGCGTTGACTATTTTCCCGATAAGACCGCGTTCCACCATTCGACGCAACTGCAGGTCCAATACGGTCTTCACTACAAGCGCGTGCGCTTCACGCCAAGCGTCGCTACGGGAGAGGTGCTTGAATACCTGTTGGTCCAATGCGGAACGCCGACGCCTGCGCACGACCCGCATGTGCCCGTCATCCAGGTCCCCATACAACGACTCGTGACCGGAACCGCCGCCGTCCTGGGCGCCCTTGATGAACTGGGCATGGTGGATGTCCTGGTCGGGGCGGAAAATACTCGCAACGCTACGGTGCCGGCCGTTCGCCAGCGTATTCAAGCCGGGCTGGTGCACGACATGTGGGGCTACGGCCACGGCAGTATCGAGCAGGTCATGGCGGTCAAGCCCGACGTCTACCTGAGTTTCTACTCTGCGTACCCTGCAAGCAACATGCACCCGCGCCTATGGGAACTGGGCGTACGGGCCATTGCTCAAGCCGATCACCACGAGACGCATCCGCTGGGCCGCGCAGAATGGATGAAGTTGCTGGCAATGCTCGGCAATCGCGAAGCGCGCGCGGATGCGCATCATAAGCGCATCGAAGCGGAGTACGAGCGATTAGCCCACTTGGTAGCTGGCGTGTCCACGCGCCCGGCAGTCATGTCCGGCTTTGGCGCGGGCCGCGACATGTTCGAGACGTTCGGTTCGGCCAATCAGCGTGCACAACTGATCCGTGATGCGGGCGGCGAGTATGTGCTGGATGACTCCCGGCCAAGCAGCCTGATCTATGTGCCCTTTGAAAAAATCTACGCGGAGGGCGCCCGTGCCGATGTCTGGCTCGGCACGCTGGGCGGTCAGCCTCAGATCAGTACCTGGATCCGCGCCAACCCGTTGCATGGCCGGTTTCGACCCGCCGCCACGCGTGAGGTCTACGCGTGGGATCGCGGCTATGTCGGCGCATGGGCCAACCCTTATCAGGATCAGAGCATGACCAAGCCGCATGTGCAGCTCGCCGAAGCCATCAGTGTCCTGCATCCCGAAAGGCTGGGTATGGCCGACAGCCAGTATGAATTCTTGCGGAGGCTTCCATGACCGTAACTGTCCGCACCCTGCACGCGACGCCCCGATCCGGCCCGGGGTTGCGCGCTTGCTCGTGGCCAGTGTTCCTGGCGCTTGCCGCCGCAATTGTGCTTCTGTTCATCGCGGAGCTGGCGCTGGGAAGCGTGGCGATTCCGCTTAAGGCAGTGTTGCAATCGTTGTTTTCGGGTGCGACGCTTGAGAACCCGGCTTGGCGCGACATCGTGCTCGGGTTTCGAATGCCGCGCGCCCTGAACGCGCTTGTGTCCGGTGCCGCGCTGGGTGTCGCGGGCCTCATGCTGCAGACGTTGTTCCGCAACCCGTTGGCGGATCCGTTTGTCCTGGGCATTGTGCATGGCGCCAGATTGGGGAGCGCCGTCCTGGTGACGATCGCTGGTGTGGCCGGTAATGCTCTCTTGTTGAAATTCGGCCTTGTCGGAGATGTCGGCATGGCGGCAGCGTCCATCGCGGGCTCGACGCTTGTCCTGATGTTGCTGGCCAAGCTGTCTCGGCATATCGGGCTTGTGACGTTGCTGATTGTGGGCCTGATGCTGGGTTATCTTGCGGTTGGATTGATCAGTGTATTGATGCACTTCATCGACGAAACCCAGGCCCGCGCTTTCAAGGTGTGGGATGACGCCAGCTTCGCCGGGGCGACGCGTCAGCAGTTGGGCATTCTGATTCCTGGACTGTTGGCGGGCATGGCGGGCTGTGCTTTGCTGATAAAACCAATGAATGGCCTGCTGCTTGGGGAACGGTACGCGCAATCCATGGGCGTTCGGGTTGCGGCGGTAAAGCGCAGCGCGCTTCTGGGCGCCGCGTGGCTCTGCGGCCTGGTGTCGGCATTCTGCGGGCCCGTGGCGTTTCTCGGCTTGGTCGCTGCCCAGGTTGCTCGCGCGCTCACCCGTACGGCGGACCATCGCGTTTTGCTTCCTGCGGCGGGCCTGACCGGAGCGGCGCTGGGCTTGGCCGCCGATCTGGTCGTGCATCTGCCGTGGAGCCGGCACGTACTGCATCTGAACGCCGTCATCGGCCTGGTCGGCGCTCCGGTGGCGCTGTATATGCTATACCGTACACGAGCGTTGCAGTCCGAGTAGGGCGTCGCATGAGTGGGGCGTCGAAAAGAGATCGCCCCCCCCCCTTGCACATGCCCCGTCACGCGGATCAAGGCGTAGCTGGCGTACTCGAAATTGGCCAACGCAGGATTCCGCAGGACTAGCCAGGCGCCGGCCGCTATGGCGCGGAAGCGGGCTTGCCGCCCGCCGCACGCACGAAGTTCTCTTCCAGCACGCTCAACACCCGGTTCAATGTCTCGACATCGGCGGCCGACAACCCCTTGAGCGATTCATCGAAGAAGGCCGCGCGCTTGGGCAGGGCTTCGTTTACCACGGCCTGGCCGGCCGCGGTCAGCGTGGCGTTGGTCAGCCGGTTGTCTTGCGCATCGACGGCGCGCGAGATCCATCCCAGCTTCTGCATGGCCTGCAGTTGGCGCGTCAATGAGGCGGGGTCCAGGCGGCAGCGTTCGGCCAGGTGCTTCTGCGAGCATTGCCCGCATTCATGCAGCGCCAGCAGGATGCGCCAGCGGGGCAGGGCGTGGCCCACCTTGCTGCTGAACGCGCTTTGCATCACACGGTACGTCTGCCCCATGTGCTGGATGACTTGCAGGCCTTGTTGTTGTTTGGGCAAAAGCTACTCTCCGACGCTTGCGGGCTCCGCTTTCGGAGGCCGGGCCAATTGCACCAGGGGCACGCGCCGCACACACCACAGCGCGAAGATGGCGACGGCCAGGGCGATGAGCTGCCCCTCATGGATGGCGCCTACCAGCGCGACCCGCGCGATCTCGATCAACGACGTCCCGTCCTGGCCTTGATGCGCCAATTGTGCCAGGAACTGCGTTTGCGCCGCCGGGTTGACGAGCATCTGCGGGTCGTTCAGCTCAGGCAGCCATTGCGCCGACGCGCCGCGCAAGGTGGATTCGACGCCGCTGAAATAGCTGTGGCTCACCATCGTGCCGACGACGGCGGTGCCCAGCATGCCGCCGATCATGCGCAGGGACTGCAGCAGCGCCGTCGCGATGCCCAAGTGCGTGCGCCCGGCGGTCTGCTGCGCGAAGACGGTCAGGTTGGGCATGATGAAGCCCATGCCCAGACCGGCCATCAGCATGTAGGCGGCGATCAGCCCATGTGAGGTATAGCTGTGGGTGGTGACAATGCCCAAACAGGACAAGGCCATCAGCAGGAAACCGGCGTAGAGCATCCGATTCGGATTGCGGATGCGCGTGATGACGCGGCCGTTGATGATGCTGCCCACCGTGATGAAGACGACCATGGGGGTGATCAGCAGGCCGGCGTCCTGGGGCGACAGGCCAAAGCCGCCTTGCAGCAGCAGGGGCGCGTAGAACAGCAGCGAATACATCGTCACGCCCACCAGCAGCGCCAGCGTGAAGAGCGTGGCCAGGCCGCGGTTACGGAACATGTCCAGCGGCAAGAGCGGGTGCGGGCAGCGCTTTTCCCACCAGTACAGCAGCGCGAAGGCGGCGACGCTGCCCACGCCCAGCAGCACGATCGCCGTGCTGATGCCTTCCTTGGGCAGCAGCTCGACCAGCAATTGCAGGCTGCCCAGCGCCAGCGCGATCAGCACCGCGCCCTGCCAGTCCAGCCGCACCTTGCCGGACGTGTGATTGCGCAGATGCGGCAGGTAGCGCGCCACGAACCACAGGCCCAGGATGCCGATCGGCAGGTTCACGTAGAACACCGAACGCCAGCCGTAGTGCTCGGTCAGCGCGCCGCCCAGCGTCGGGCCCACCGCGTTGGCGATGCCGAAGGCGGAACTGAGCATGACCTGCCAGCGCAGGCGCACGTGGGGGTCCGGAAACAGGTCGGGGATGGAGGCGAAGGCCGTGCCTACCAGCATGCCGCCGCCGATGCCCTGCAAGGCCCGCGCCAGCACCAGCGTGAACATGCTGTTGGCCGCGCCGCACAGCACCGAGGCCAGTGTGAACAGGATGATGGCCGCCACCACGAAGGGTTTGCGGCCGTAGTAGTCGCCCAGCCGGCCGAAGATCGGCACCGTGATCACCGAGGTCAACAGGTAAGACGTCGCAACCCATGCATACAGTTCGAAGCCCTTCAATTCGGCCACAATGGTCGGCAAGGCGGTGCCCACCACAGTCTGGTCGATGGCGACCATCATCATGACGAAGCACATGCCCAGCATGGCCATCAAGGTTTGGCGGAACGGAAGCACCTGTCCGGGCGAATGCGGGGTGCTGGGGGTGGGGGCGGGCATTGTTGGATGCATCAATGATTGATAGATCAATCATTCTAGTCCTACAATCCGCCAGACAGAAAACCGTCAGCTTCGTGACCCCGCCAACGGTTTGCAGCATGGCTGAAGGGCGCGGGTTTTGGCATTGAAGCCTGATCGGGCATCGCGAAGCCGGTCTGATTTGTTACGATAGCGGAATCTGCACGCTGGTCATGCCGGCGTCTTCAGCAGGCCTTCCTTGGTAGACCCTCTTTCCTGGCGCCGCAGCCACAGGCTTTCGGCAGGAGCGAGGACTCGCCCTAAAAGGCATAAAGCTCCAATTGGCGCGTGGTTTTCCACCGCTACAGCACCATCCCCGCGCTTGGGCGCGGTGGGCGGCATTCAAGGATTTCCAGTCGAGGTACCGACGGGGCGGCAATGAAAACGTGGTTCAAGCGCATTTTGATAGGCCTGGTGGTGTTGGTTGTCGTGGCCGTCGTCGGCCTGGCCATCTTCTTGCTGACATTCGATCCCAACGCGTACAAGTACAAGCTGGAAGAGCTTGTGCAGGAACGCTATCACCGCA
Source organism: Achromobacter sp. (assembly GCF_057314935.1). Lineage (NCBI taxonomy): Bacteria > Pseudomonadati > Pseudomonadota > Betaproteobacteria > Burkholderiales > Alcaligenaceae > Achromobacter > Achromobacter sp. Next base: position 41,040 of record NZ_DBHKZA010000047.1, on the reverse strand, counting down.
CCCTCACGATCGACGGCGAGATCGAGCTGTCGCTCTTCCCGCGCATCGGCCTGTCGGTGCAGGGCGTGTCGCTGTCCGAGCCCAATAGCCCGGACACCTTCGCCTCCATTGAAAGCACCCGCCTGGCGGTTGCGGTGTGGCCGTTGCTGTCCAACAGCTTCGTGGTGGACCACGTGGCCATCAGCGGCTTCAAGGCGCGCGTGGTGCGGGACAAGGACGGTCAGTTCAACTTCAGCAACCTCGTGGGCGGCACGCCCGCGATCACCACCTCGCCGGCCAATCCGGCTGAAGCGCTGGTGGGCGCCGCCCAGACCGCGGCGCAGGCCATCACCAGCGGGACGCTGCCGGCGTCGCGCAACAACATGCAGATCGACATCGCCGGCCTGGACTTGAAGGACGGCGAAGTGCAGTTGCAGGACGCGATTTCGGGCATGGCCGTGGCCGTGACGAAGATCAACGCCAACACCGGCCGCGTCACCTTCAACCAGCCTTTCGATGTGCGCCTGACGGCGCGCGTCGAAGGCGGCAACCCCCGTGTCGACGCCAACCTGACCGGCCAGGCCCTGCTGACGCTGGACCCCTCGGCCAAGCGCTATGCGGCCCAGAAGCTGGATCTGCGCATGGACGGCAAGCTGCCCGGCGCGGAAGCCAAGAGCCTGGCCATGCGCGGCAACCTGGCCTTCAACGGCCAGAAGTCGGCGCTGGACGTGGCGGGCCTGGAAGTGGTTTTCCAGGGCGACATCACCGACCCGGCCGCGCGCGCCACCAATGTGGAAGCCAGCGTGGCCATGCCCAAGCTGGCGATCGATCCGCACAAGAGCCAGCTGCAGATCGAAAAGCTGGCCGTGCGCGCCAAGGGCAATTCCCCGGACGGTCCGTTTGAATTGGCCGTGGACGCGCCCGCGCTGAACATTTCGCCCGCCTCGGCCACCGGCGAAGCGCTGACCGGCCGCGTGCGCATCAGCGGCCTGGACGCCAGCTTCGGCCTGAACGGCATCAGCGGCAACGCCGCCGAGCTGGACATCAAGGAAGCCAAGGTGGACAGCACGTCCAAGAATGGCGAGCGCGTGGTCAAGCTGAATTTCGCTTCGCCGCTGACCTTGAACCTGCTGCAGCGCAGTGGCGGCCTGTCCGGCCTGCGCGGCGACGTGAACATCACCGACCCGGGCCTGCCCAAGGGCAATCTTCAGATTCCCGTCATTGGCAGCTTGAACGTGGACCTGCTGAAAGACCAGGCCACCAGCAAGATCAACGCCGTGCTGGAAGGCGGCAAGTTCGACCTCAGCGCCGACATCACCAAATTGTCCGATGCGCCGCTGGTGAATTTTGCGCTGGCGGTGGATACGCTGGATCTGGACAAGCTGGTGCCGCCTGTTGCTGCAGCGCCGGCCAAGCCGCCTGCCGATGGCAAGAAGGACGAGTCCAAGCCGGCTGCGCCTGCTGCACCGGCGGATGATTCGATCAACCTGTCCGCGTTGATCGGCCCCAGCGTCAACGGCACCCTGAAGGTCGGCAAGCTGGTCGTGCGCGGCCTGAAGGCCGATGACGTGGCCGCCGCAGTGAAGCTGGACAAGGGCAAGCTCGAGATCTCCAGCCTGACGGCCGGCCTGTACGGCGGCAAGCTGGCCGGCGCGCTGTCGGTTGACGCCGCGCAGGGCAACCAGCTGGCCACCAAGATGTCGCTGGCCGGCATTTCGATCGAACCGCTGTTGATGGACCTGGCAAAGCAGAACGTGCTGAGCGGCACCGGCAGCCTGGCGCTGGACCTGAAGACTGCTGGCGCCAATGTCTACGCCATGAAGAGCGGCCTGGGCGGCACCTTGCAGCTGCGCTTGCGCGACGGCGCGGTCAAGGGGATCAATCTGACGCAGACGCTGCGCGAGCTGAAGGCGGCGTTCAAGCCGGAATCGCAGGATGAAACCGTGCCCGCCGACACCAGCAAGCAGACGGAATTCTCCGAGATGGACGCCGACCTGGCCTTCACCAAGGGCGTGGCTGCCGTGAAGCGCCTGAACGTCGTGTCGACGTTGCTGCGTGTGACGCAAGGCGATCCGGCCACCATCGATTTCGTGAAGGACGAGCTGAACCTGGTGGCGCGCGTGCGTGTCGTCAACCCGGCGGCCGACCCCGAAGGCAAGGAACTGATCGACCTGAAGGACGTGACGATCCCGGTGCATGTGAAGGGGCCTTTCGACAAGCCGTCCTACACGGTGATGTGGAAGGACGCCATCGGCGGCATCCTCAAGCGCAGCCTGGAAAACAAGCTGCGCGAAGCGGTGACGGGCAAGGGCAAGAACGGCGCGGCCGTGGACAAGGCCTTGAAGGGATTGCTGGGCAAATGAGCACTCAGGACTTCCAGCCCATCGCGGAATGCGGCGTGACGCCGCAGCCCGCCGCGGCCGCCTACCACCGGCAATGGCTCGTCGCCAATGATTCCGGCCAGTGGCTGAACCGCGAACTGTGCCCGCGGCTGGCCGAGGTGTCGGTGGAGCTGCGTCTGGGCTATCTGGTGCTGAAGGCGCCGGGCATGCTGCGCATGGACATTCCGCTGGACGTCATCGAAGACGACGACAGCGTGCGCTACAGCATGAAGGTGGGCGAACAGACCATCGATGTGGTCGACGAAGGGGAACTGGCCGCAGCCTGGATCTCGAACTTCGTGGAGGTGCCTTGCCGCATCATGAAGGTGCACCCGGATACGCCTGTGGCCGCCTGGCCCGCCTGAACCGGTTCAGGAAAGCCGCCGGAGGGATCCGGCGGCGCGCGCTCAGGCGCCTGCCTTGGCGCGCTTGTATTCGAAGGCGGTATGGGCCAGCAGGCCTGCCGCCAGGCCCCAGAAGGCCGATCCGATTCCCCAGAAACTGAAACCCGACGCCGTCGCCAGCAAGGTGATGAGCGCGGCTTCGCGCCGTTGCGGATTGGCCATGGCCGCCGCCATGCCGCCCATGATCGTGCCCAGCAGCGCCAGGCCGGCCAGCGCGGCCAGCAGCGCCGCGGGCAAGGCCTGGAAGAAGACCGCCACGGCGCCGGCCACGACGCTCAATCCGACGTACCCCAGCCCGTAGGTGGCCGCGGCGATGTAGCGCTTGGCGGGGTCCGGGTGGGCTTCGGGGCCGGTGCAGATGGCGGCGCTGATGGCGCCCATGGTCACGCTGTGCGCGCCGAACGGGGCGGCCAGCAGGCCCAGCAGCCCCGTGGCGGCCACGATGCGGGAAGCTGGGGGACGATAGCCGGCGGCTTGCAGGATCGCCAGGCCGGGCAGGTTTTGCGACGCCATGGCCACGACGAACAGCGGGATGCCCAGGCTGACCGCGGCTTGTGCGCTGAAGGCGGGCGTGGTCCAGACGAATTCCGTCAGGTGCCAGTCCAGCAGGTCCAGCCGGATCAGGTCCAGCCCGAACGCCAGCGCAATGGCGACCACCATCACCACCAGCACCGCGTAACGCGGCGCCCAGCGCCGGCAGGCCAGGTAGGTGGCGCACATCGCCAGCACCAGCGCCGGCTGCTTGCCCACGTTGCTGAAGATGCCCATGCCGAAGTTGAGCAGCACGCCGGCCAGCATGGCGGCGGCGATCTCGCCCGGGATCCGGCGCAGGATGGGGTCGATCCAGCCGAACAGGCCGCAGATCAAGGTCAGCCCGGCGGCCAGCACATAGGCGCCGATCGCTTCATTGAACGGGACGCCGACCAGCGCCGTGACGAGCAGCGCGGCGCCGGGCGTGGACCAGGCCATGACGATGGGCAGGCCGGTGCGCAGGCTGTAGAACGCGCCGCCGAAGCCGAAGGCCAGGCTCAGCGAGCCGATCCAGGAGCCGATCTGCGCCGAACTCAGGCCGGCGGAATGGCCAGCTTGCACCATCAGGACGGCGGTGCCGCCGAAGCTGACCAGCACGGCGACCAGGCCGGCGGCGACCGCGGACGCGGAGATGTCGCGGCGGGCGTGATGGGGGGCGGGGGACGGGGAGGGAAGGTTGATGCCGGACTGCGTCGTGTCGCTCATGCGGCACCGGTCAGGCGGCGGTACTTGGCCATGAGCTGTTCCTGGCCTTCGTTCCATTGCGGGTGCAGTTCAATGCACTCCACCGGGCACACCACCTTGCATTGGGGTTCGTCGTGATGGCCGACGCACTCCGTGCACTTGTCGGGATCGATGACGTAATAGTCCTCGCCCATGGAAATCGCGTCGTTCGGGCACTGGGGCTCGCAAACGTCGCAATTGATGCATTCTTCGGTGATCAAGAGGGCCATGGTGGGGCAGCGGGGAAAGCCGGGGGCGGCTCACATTGTACTGCCGGGCGGCAAAGCGCAAGAAGGGCGCGAATTCGCGCCCTTCCGGGATGGTGCGGGGCGTGGCGGTTCAGCCCGGCCAGGACTGTTCGCGGCGTTCCTTGGCCTTTTCCTGCAACCAGCGTTCCACGGACGGGAACACGAACTTGCTGACGTCGCCGCCCAGTTGGGCGATCTCGCGCACGATCGTGCCCGAAATGAACTGGTATTGGTCCGACGGCGTCATGAACAGCGTTTCCACGTCGGGCAGCAGATGGCGGTTCATGCCGGCCATCTGGAATTCGTATTCGAAGTCGGACACGGCGCGCAGGCCGCGGACGATGACGCGCCCGCCTTGGTCGCGGACGAAATCCTTCAGCAGGCCGCCGAAGCTCTGCACTTCGACGTTGGGGTAATGGCCCAGGACTTCACGGGCGATCTCCACGCGTTCGTCGATGCTGAAGAAAGGCTTCTTGTTGCGGCTGAGGGCGATGCCCACCACGACTTTGTCGAAAAGCGTGGCCGCGCGGCGGACCAGGTCTTCGTGGCCCCGGGTCAGCGGGTCGAAAGTGCCGGGATATACAGCGATGATCATGCGAGCTCCGTACCGTTATTAGTGGTGTACACCATCCTCCGAAGCTCGGATTATTGACCTATTTCCGCAATGCAGCAAATTCGAGCAGATGGTAGTGGACCGCCCCTGCCTTGTCCTGCCGCAAGATCTGGAATCCTTCGGGGGCTTCGATGGGGGTTTCCGCCTCGACATAGACTAGCCCATGCTCGGCCAGAATGCCTGGCAGGATCGGCCACAGGCGCGGCAGCCAGCCCTGTCCGAAGGGGGGATCCAACAGGATGAGGTCAAATCGGGACGCATCCATCCGTTCGGCGACCTGCATCGCATCGCCCACGTGGATGCGTATCATGTCGGCTTTGAGCTTGTCGCGCAGTGTCCGCAGCGCGGACGCCGCGGTCTTGTCCCGCTCGACCATCTGCACATGCGCCACGCCGCGCGAGGCCGCCTCGAATCCCAGGGCGCCGCTGCCGGCGAACAGATCCAGCACCTGCTTGTCGGCGAATTCGCCGGCCCACAGGTGATTCAGCCAGTTGAACAGCGTCTCGCGCACCCGGTCGGGCGTGGGGCGCAGCGTCTCCACGTCGGGCACGGCGATGGGGGTGCGCCTGTATTGGCCACCGACGATACGAATATACTTGTTACCCATGTTTAGCCGCTTCTTCAAGAAAAAAAACCCTCCGCCCGCCGCGCCGGCCCAGCCCGCGCCGCCGCCAGAGGTCGTAGACGCCGTCGTGGCGCCTGCGCAGCCCGCTGCCGCGCCGGTGATTCCGCCGCCGCCCGCCGCGCCTGCTCCGACTCCCCAGGCCGTTGCGCCGGCGCCTGCGCCGGTTTCCCGTCCTGCTTTCGAGCCGACCCCCGCGCCTGCCGCGCCGACGGTCGCGTCGCCTACGTCGACTGTAGCGCCGTATGCGCGGGTCGAGGCGCCGGTCCAGACGCCGGTTCAAACACCGGTTCAAGCTCCGGTTCAAGCTCCGGTCCAGGCGCCCGTTCAGGCTCCTGTCCAAGCGCCGGTCAGCGCGCCGCCGGTCGCCGTGGTTCCGGCCGCCGCTCCCGCACCTGCACCGATACCTGCGCCGGTTCAGGCCCCGCCTGTCGCGGCAATCGCCCCGGCGCCGGCCCCTGTGCCAGCCCTGGCTCCCGCCGCTGAACCCGTTGCCGCCGAGGCGCCCAAGAAGGCGTCGTGGCTGTCGCGACTGAAGCAGGGTTTGTCGCGTACCGGCCAGAGCATTGGCGGCATCTTCATCGGCGTCAAGGTCGACGAAAACCTGTTCGAGGAACTCGAATCGGCGCTCATTATGGCCGATGCCGGCCTGGAGGCCACCGAGAAGCTGCTGACCGCGCTGCGTGCACGCGTCAAGAAGGAACGCATCGAAGACCCGGCCAAGGTGAAGACGGCGCTGCGCCAGTTGCTGGCCGATCACCTGCGTCCGCTGGAGCGCGCGTTTGACCTGACCCGCGCCAAGCCGCTGGTGGTGATGATCGCCGGCGTGAACGGCGCGGGCAAGACGACGTCCATCGGCAAGCTCGCCCACACGTTCCAACGCCAGGGCGCCAGCGTCCTGCTGGCCGCGGGCGACACGTTCCGGGCCGCGGCGCGCGAACAGTTGGTGGAATGGGGCAGCCGCAACAACGTCAGCGTCATTGCGCAGGATGGCGGCGACCCCGCCGCCGTGGCGTTCGACTCGGTCAATGCGGGCCGCGCACGCGGCATGGGCGTGGTCATGGTGGACACCGCCGGCCGCTTGCCCACGCAGCTGCACCTGATGGAAGAATTGAAGAAGATCCGCCGCGTCATCGGCAAGGCGGACGCCACCGCCCCGCATGAAGTGCTGCTGGTGGTGGATGGCAACACCGGGCAGAACGCGCTGGCGCAGATCCGCGCGTTCGATGCGGCCATCACGCTGACGGGCCTGGTCGTGACCAAGCTGGACGGCACCGCCAAGGGCGGCACCTTGGCAGCGGTCGCGGCGGGCAGCCAGGGCGTGCGCCCGATTCCGGTCTACTGGATCGGCGTGGGCGAAAGCCTGGAGGACTTGCAGCCGTTCGTGGCGGACGAGTTCGCCGCGGCCTTGCTGGCGGACTGACCCTTCCGCAGAAGAAACAGAAGCGGGGCGGCGCGCAAGCGCCGCCCCGTTTCCATTGGCGGCGAACGAACCGTCAGTTCACCTGGCCCATCGCCGGGTCGCTGACGCCGTCTTTGCCTGTTTCCATGCGTCCGGCGAAGCGGCGCTGGAAGGCGCCGTAGCCGTCGCAGGCCACCGCAAAGTCATACCACTGGCCGCTGTCGCCGACCGGCCAGCTCAGTTCGCCGGTCTGGCCCGCTTGCACGGTGGCGGTCCAGGGGCCGTCGCTGCGGTATGCCATCGCACGCACGGTGAACGTGCAGGGCTGGCTGCCGTTGTTGTGCAGCTTGACCTGCACCTGCGGGTCGTCGCAAGGCACGTAGCACACCTGGGTCTCGGGCTGCACGCCGCCCGTCTGCATCAGGTCGCCCGCGAAGGCGCGGTGATAGCCGTTCGGCCCCAGCACCCACAAGTCGTACTTGCCGCTGTCGCCGGACACGTCCCAGGCGTCTTCCAGCGACTTGCCCGCCTCGACCACGTAGCGACGCGGAATGCGGTCCAGGTGCAGCTTGTCGTACACATGGAAGACGGCGGCCGCCTGGCCGCTGCTGGCGTTGGCGAACAGCAGCCTCACGCGGTTTTCGCGCGCCTCTTCGCGGGCGCTCGTGTGCAGCTCGTAGGGCAGGGCGCGCGACGGGCGCGTACCGGGCGCCTGCTTGGCCAGCGTCTGTTGCGTGGGGACGGCGATGGCGGGCTGCGCTTCCTGCCAGGTCGTCAGCCCGTCGGCGTCCGTTTTGGTCGTGCGGCCCGGCAAGGTCGGCAGGGCCGCGCTGTTGGGCGACACGAAATTCAGCGTGGAGGTGAGGTCGCCGCAAACGGCGCGGCGGAACGCGCTGATATTGGGCTCGACGACGCCGAAGCGCTGTTCCAGGAAGCGCAGCGCCGAGGTGTGGTCGAACACCTGCGAATTGACCCAGCCGCCACGGCTCCACGGCGAGATCACCCACATCGGCACGCGCATGCCGGGACCGAACGGCTTGCCGTCGGCGGTCAGCTGCTTGGGCGTGGCGGGCGGGTACGTGAAGTATTCGAACGCCATCTCGGCGTCCGTCAGCGTGGACTTGCCCGCCAAGGTGCCGTCGTCGTTGCGCGACGGCGCGGACGGCGTGGGCATGTGGTCGAAGAAGCCGTCGTTCTCGTCGTAGGTGACGAGGAACACGGTCTTGCTCCAGACCTCGGGCGATTGCGTCAGCGCGTCCAGCGCGGCCTGGATGTACCACGCGCCTTTGGCGGGGCTGGAAGGGCCGGGGTGTTCGCTGTAGGCGGCCGGCGGGATGATCCAGGAGACTTCGGGCAGGGTCCCGTTCATGACGTCGTCGCGCAGGCTCTGCAGGAAGCCGCCGTCGGGCATGGTGTTGCCGAAGCCCTTGGCCAACGGACTGTACTGGTCGTCGATGGCGGGGTTGTAGGCAGGCCCGCCCTGGTTCGTCACCTGCCGGTCTGCCGGCATCTTTTCGATCTCGGCGCGCCAGTGCCGGAAGCTCATCATCTCGTTGCAGCCGAAGTTGTCCGGGATGTTCTGGTAGACCTTCCAGCTGACGCCGGCTTTTTGCAGACGGTCGGCGTAGGTGGTCCAGGTCCAGCCTTCGGTCGACGGGCCCACGTCGGCGCCATCGTTCATTTCGTTCATCACCACCGATACGTTGTCGCCGGACGGGCCGTTGGTGCCGGTCCAGAAGAACAGGCGGTTCGGAATGGTGCCCGCGTGCATCGCACAGTGGTAGTGGTCGCACAGCGTGAAGGCGTCGGCCAGCGCGCGATGGAACGGCACTTCGGCGTTTTCGTAATAGCCCATCGACAGCGGCTGTTTGGCGCTGGGCCACTTGTTCATGCGGCCATGATCCCAGGCCGCCTGGCAATTGGGCCACGAGTGCGGCGTGCTGCCGGCGCGCTGCGCGTTGCCCAGCGTCGTGTCCAGATGGTAGGGCAGCTCTTCGGTGCCGTCGCTGCGCGTCTGATGGAACACGGACTTGCCGTTGGCCAGCGGAATGGGGAAGCGGTCGCCGAAGCCGCGCACGCCAGGGAAGGTGCCGAAGTAGCCGTCGAAGGAACGGTTTTCCAGCATCAGCATCACGACGTGCTTGACGTCCTGGATGGTGCCGGTCGGGCTGCTGGCTTCAATGGCCAGGGCGCGGCGGATGCTGGGCGGGAACATCGACAAGGCGCTCACGGCGGCCGTGGTTCCCAGTGTGGTCTTGAAGAACTTTCTCTTGGAGGCGTCGAACGTCATTGGCTTCTCTGTCGTTGAAGGTCGGAGGGGCGCGGGCTCATGGCGCGCAGTGCGACGCGCACGCGGCGGGCGGCGTGGTGGGCGTCGTAGGCGGGGGAGGAGCCGGTTCGTCCGAGTCGTTGTCGTCGCCGCCGCAGGCGGACAGCGAAAACACGAGCGACAGAGCGCAAAAGGCCGCAAGGCCTCGTCTTGCATGGGCGAGCAAGTGGGAAGTGGGTTCCATGGTTCGGTCAGGTGTGGATGGGCTGACGGCCCGCAGGGGCCGTTGCCGTCACACAGGACGAATGTCGGGCGGATGCTGCGGGCCACGAGAGCGCCCGGCGCATGCTGGCCGGACGACAGCGATCCAGTATTGGCGCGTCGGATGTCGTTCTTTTGACAGCCAGCTGACCCGTTGCTGTGCGCGCCGCTTTTTTTGAAACGCGGTGCTAGATGCGTGTCGAAGTGAAAACGTATTCAACGATTGACTTACCGTTGCGGTAAACGCGCGCGCCCGCCATGGCCACCCGGGCCATGGCGCGACATGCGGCGTTTTACTTCCAGAACGGCTTGCTGCGCGCCAGGTTATCGAAGGCTTTCTGCGCTTCGACGGCCAGCTCGTCCAGGCGTGCGCTGATCCAGCCCAGCGCGAACCAGGCTTGCGGGTGCGTGGCCGTACATGACTCGTAGTATTCCTTGGCGACGGCCAGGTCGTTGATTTCGCCCAGCACGTCCT
>NZ_DBHKZA010000047.1:0-31032 GCF_057314935.1 Achromobacter sp. | reverse complement strand
GACTCGTAGTATTCCTTGGCGACGGCCAGGTCGTTGATTTCGCCCAGCACGTCCTGCACCTTGGACAGCAGCTTGCGGTAGCCGCGCAGCTTGCCCGAGGGCAACAGCGATTCCGCGAACGCCAGGCTGTAGCGCAGCCGCTTGCCGCGCTTGCGCAGTTCGTGGCGCGTGGGGATGTCCAACGTGGCGAACTGCGTGCCCTGGTCGGCCACCTTGCTATGCCAACGATGCAGGCGGCGCGCCAACTGCTTGTGCAAGCGCTGCGGATCGGGTTCCGGCGCCAGCATGGGGATGATGGTGGGCTTGACGCTGGGGCCGGCCACGCCGCCTTCCAGGCGGATGGCGGGCTCGGGCGCCGCGTCGCTGGGCGTGCCGTTGGCGATGGTCTGGCCATTGCCGGCAGGCGCGGCGGGCGGCACATCCAGGCTCCACTCCAGCAGTTCCAGCAACCAGGCCTGGAAGGCCTTGCCGCCGGCAATCGTCTGGGCGTCTTGTTCAGGCGGCGCGGCTTCCATCGGAATCACCGGCATGCCGGCGCGGATCAGCGCAGGCGCCACGGTTTCGTTCAGCACGTCCTGGTCGCGGTTGGCGCCGAAGGCGGCAAAGTGCGTGCGCACGCCTTGCAGCATGGTGTCCGGCACCGGCGCGATCCAGCCGTCGAAGAGCTTCCAGGCCGACCGCAGGCGGCGCACGCCCACGCGCAGCTGGTGCACGTGTTCGGAATTGCCGGCGCGGTATACGCCTTCGGTGTCGACCTCGGCCAGTACCGCGGCGTTGCGCGCGATCTGGTCCAGGCATTCCGCCGCGATGCGGCCCATGGCCTGCGACGGGGTCATGTCGTCGCGCAGTTTCACGCCGGCCGCGCCGCGCGGCGCCCAGAACTGGGCGATGGCCTGGGCCCGGCGGGCTTCCAGGTCGTCGCCGGGGATGGCGTCCACATCGGCCAGGCGTTGCGCCAGCTGGGCCAGCGCGTCGCCGCGTTCGGACTTGCTGCGCGGGTCCAGCACGAGGCTGTGGCGTTGCTGCCAGCCGCGCGCGCTGGCAAAGATGGCGGCGGGGCGGCCCGACACCAGTTCGAATTCCAGTTCCGAGATGGGCAGTTCCAACGCGCCGGCGCGCAGGATGCCGGTGTCGTACGCCAGCTCTACGGTGCCGAAGCGCGTGCGGACCTTGCGCAGCAGGCGCTGCACATCGGTTTCGTAGCGCAGGCCCAGTTCGCCCTTGACGGCGGCAAGCGCCGCTTCGACTTCCGTGCCGGCATACACCGACAAGTCCAGCACGGGGCCGGGGCGCGGGTGGTTCAGTTCAATGCGGGTGATGGCGTTGATGCCGGGCATCTTCAGCGTCTGGACCCAGTCGCGGCCTTCCTGGCGCAGCCGGATGGCGATGCGCGCCCGCGCGAGTTCGCGTTCGGGCGTGTCGAAGTACATGGCATGCAAGCGGATGCGCGTGGCCTCGCGTTGCTTGATCTCTCGCAGCACGGCCTGGCGCGAAGCCGTGGGCACGTGCAGTTTCAATTCCTGTTCCGACATGGCGGTGGGTGTCCAACGGCAAAAGCCGAGATCTTAATCAACCGGGGGGCGGGATTTGATGACGGTTCATATTTTGTTCACATTGAGCATAGACGTGAACGCGCGTCGCGGACAAGCGAAGGCGCATGCCAGGCAAGAAAAAACGCCGCCCCTTTTGCAAGGGCGGCGCCAAGGAGCGCTGGTCAGGGGAAACCGACAAGCGTAAAACGGGGACGCGCTTAAAGGATGCGTTTGCGCGCCTGGGTGATGATGATTTCGGCCAATACGACCACAACGAAGATCGCGGCCAGCACCAGCGCGACGCGGTCCCACTGGAACAGGTTCAATGCGGTGTCCAGCGCCATGCCGATGCCGCCGGCGCCCACCAGCCCCAGCACGGCCGATTCGCGCACGTTGATGTCCCAGCGCAGCAGCACGATGGACCAGAACGCCGGACGGATCTGCGGCCAGTAGGCGTACCACAGCACCGATGCCTTGCTGGCGCCGGTGGCGGTCACGGCTTCGATGGGGCCGCGCTGCGCCTCTTCGATGGCTTCGCCCACCAGCTTGCCCACGAAACCGATCGAGCGGAACGCGATGGCCAGCGTGCCGGCCAGGGCGCCCGGCCCGAAGATGGCGATGAACAGCAGCGCCCAGACCAGCGAATTGACCGAGCGGCTGGACACCAGGATCAGCCGCGCCAGCATGTTGATGGTCTTGCTGGGCGTGAGGTTGTTGGCCGCCAGCAGGCCCACCGGCACCGCCATGAAGACGGACAGGATGGTGCCCAGCGTGGCGATGTGCAGCGTTTCGATCAGCGCGTTGTGCACGCCGGCCGGGTAGTAGGCCCAGTCGATCGGCCACATGCGGCGGAACAGGTCGGCCATCTGCTCAGGCGCGTCATACAGGAACTCCGGTATGACTTCCACGCCGCGGATGGCCTGGACGATGGCGGCCACGACCAGCAGGTACAGCGCGAAGCGCAGCAACCGCTGGCCCATGCTGTAGCGCTGCCACACGCGCGGCGAACCCGCCGGGTACAGGGTGGAGGCATGGACGTTCATTCTTCCACCTCCGCCTTGCGCGCCGCCGGCGGCTTGGTCGAGCCGATGCCGCGGGCGCCCGCGATGCGCCCTTGCAGGATGCGGTCAAAGCCCAGGTTGTCCAGGAACACGGCACGCACGAAGCCCGCGATGATTTCACCCAGCATGATGATGGCGATCAGCGTCAGCAGGATGGCGCTGACGAAGTCGTAGTCAAAGCGCTGGAACGCCGAGAACAGCGTGCCGCCCACGCCGCCCGCGCCCACGATCCCCACCATGGTGGAGTTGCGCAGGTTGGAGTCGAACTGGTAGGTCGCAAAGCCGATGAAGCGCGCGAACACCTGCGGCAGCACGCCGAAGATGATCACGTTGGCGAACGAGGCGCCGCTTGCGCGCACGGCTTCCACCTGCTTGAGCGAGATCTCTTCGATGGCCTCGGTGAACAGCTTGCCGATGAAGCCGATGGAGGCCACCGTCAGCGCCAGGATGCCGGCCAGCGCGCCAAAGCCCACGGCCTTGACGAACAGGATGGCGACGATGACCGGGTGCAGGGCGCGGCACAGGGCCACCAGCGAGCGCGCGGGCCAGGATACCCACGCGGGCATCATGTTGCGGGCGCCCAAAAGGCCCACGGGCAGCGCGAACAGGATGCCCAGCACCGAGGCCAGCACCGCGATTTCCAGGCTTTCCGCGATGCCCTTCCACAAGGTCGCGGGCTTTTCGAAATTGGGCGGGAACATGCGCGAAAGAAACGTCGACGCGTGCCCCATGCCGGTTTCAAAGCGCGCCCAGCTGAAATCCAGCTGCGCGCCGGCGTAGATCGTGTAGATCACCAGCAACACCAGGCCCGCCTTGGCGCGCCCGGACATGGCGAAGGGGCGGTTGCCCCGGGGATGCGTCATTCCAGCCAAGACTCGCCTCCGTAGATCGTCTTGAGCATGGTCGCGTCCAGGCCCTGGCCGTCGCCGTCATACACCACGTGTCCGCCGGACATGCCGACGATGCGGGTGGCGTAGCGGCGCGCCAGTTCGACGTCGTGGATGTTCACGATGACGGGAATGCCGGTGGCGCTGCCCTGAACGGACAGCAGCTCCATGATTTCCACCGAAGTCTTCGGGTCCAGCGACGACGTCGGTTCGTCCGCCAGCAGCAGTTGCGGGCGCTGCATCAGCGCGCGGGCGATGCCCACCCGCTGGCGCTGGCCACCCGACAGCGCATCGGCGCGCTGGTCGGCAAAGCCGGCCAGGCCGACCGTATCCAGCAGCTTGTAGGCATGCTCGATGTCTTCGGGTTCGAAGCGGCGCATCCAGGCCTTCAGGGCGGAGGTGTAGCCCAGCCGTCCGGTCAGCAGGTTTTCCATGACGGTCAGGCGTTCGACCAGGTTGTATTCCTGGAACACCATGCCGATGCGCCGGCGCGCGCGGCGCAGCGACGCGCCGCGCACGCGGGCCAGGTCCACGGAACCGTCCTTGGACTGCAGCACGATCTCGCCCTGGGTGGGTTCGATCAGCCGGTTGATGCAGCGCAGAAGCGTGCTCTTGCCGGTGCCGGAAGGGCCGATGATGGCGGTCAGGCCCTGGCCGGCGATTTCAAGGTTGATGCCATTGAGAACCGGCCGGCCGGCCCGGTATTCCTTGACCAGGCCGGAAATGCGTAGCGACGTCGTCATGCTGGATTACTTCTTGCTCTTGGCGGATTCGCGGTCGTAAGCGGCGCGGTTGAAGCTTTCGCCGCCCGATTCAGCCACCTGGCGGACGATGGCCCAGTCCTTCTGATAGGTCACCGGATAGAAGCGGTCGGCGCCGTCGAAGGCCTTCGACATTTCCGCGGGGAAGCGGTAGTCGTAGAAGCACTTGAGCATCTGGTCGCGGAACTTCGGTTCCAGGTCATGCGCGTAGGCGAACGACGAGGTGGGGAATTTTTCGCTCTTGTAGATCACGCGGAAGTCGGCTTCCTTGACCTGGCCGCGTTCGACCATGCGCTTGAACACGTCGGAGGCCACGGCGGCCGCGTCATAGTCGCCGGAGTTCACGCCCATGACGGACTGGTCGTGCTTGCCCGAGAAGACCACCTTGTAGTCCTTGTCCGGCGTCAGGCCTTCCTTGGGGAAGAGCGCCACGGGCGCCATGTGGCCCGAGTTCGACGACGGCGCGGTGTGCGCCAGCTTCTTGCCCTTCAAGTCGGTCAGCTTCTGGTACGGGCTGTCCTTCTTGACGATGACGATCAGGTTGTAGCCCTGGAAACCGTCGGCGTAGCCCTTGACGGCAAACGGCACGGCGCCGGCGATGTTCACGGCGAAGGCGGTGGGGCCGGTGGAGAAGCCGCCCACGTGCAGGCGGCCCGAGCGCATGGCTTCGATTTCCGCGGCGTTGCTTTGCACCTGGTAGAACACGACGCGCTTGCCCGTGCATTCGGACAGGTGCTTGGTGAACGGCTTGAAGATGTCTTCGTAGACGGCGGGGTCTTCGACCGGGGTGTAGGTGAACACCAGGGTCGACGGGGTCTTCTGCTTGGACGCGTCGGTGGGGGTATCGGCCACCAGATCGTTATTGGCGTCGCAATACATCTGGTCGAGGTCGCCCCGGTTGGAGCAGGTGTCGGCGGCATGGGCGGCGGTGCCGCCAACGGCGAACGCGGCCAGGGCGGCCGCTTGCAATAGACGCATTGCGTGCATGGTTTGTCTCCTCTTGTGGGATGAATTTGAATATTTGCTGAATTCAACCACACAAGCGGGGACGGGCACACTTGGGAAAGTCCCTGCCTTTCTTTTCGTCTTTTGTTCGAATTGTTCGCTTTATGTTCGTTTGTTTGCGATCAATCGAACGGGTCCGACGCCGGGTTCGATCCAGGCCCGGGCCAGACCCTCGTTTCAGGCCCGGTAGCCTAGCTTGCGCGAGATCTCCTGCGCGCAGGCCAGCAGCGGCCGGGCGATGGCGCCGTCCCAGCTCACGTCGAACAGGCCCGTGGGCCCCAGGCTGGTGAGTCCCAGGACGATGTTGCCGGTGTTGTCGAACACGGGTACCGACAAGGCGTCCACGCCGGGCAGCGGGTTGCCCAGCGCGCGGGCCATGCCGTGCACGCGGATGTCGGCCAGCTGGGCTTCGATATTGGCGCGCGAGGCCTTGCGCGGGGGCGGCATGCTGGCGATGACGGCCGTGTCGCCTTCTTCGCGGGCGATGTAGTGCTCGCTGACCTTCGGCGGCAGCCAGGCGGCGAATACCAGGCCGGTGGCGGTGTGCAGCATGGACATCACCGTGCCCTTGCGCATGTTCACGTGCACCGGGTAGCTGGCTTCGGTCATGTGGATCATGGTGGGCCCGTGCGAGCCCAGCACCGCGATGCCCAGCGTATGGCCGATTTCGGATTGCAGCTTGGCGATCTCGGGCATGGCGATGCGCACCGGGTCCAGCCGTTGCAGGCTGACCAACCCCATCTGCAAGGCGAAAGGGCCCAGCTCGTACTGGCCGGTGATGGCGTCTTGCTGCACCAGGCCGACGCGGATGAAGCTGACCAGGTACGGATGCGCCTTGGCGGACGTCATGCCGGCGCCGGCGGCCAGGTCGCGCAAGGTCAGGGGCTTGGCGGCGTCGACCAGGGCGGCCAGCAGCGGCACGCCCACTTCGATGGACTGGATGCTGCGGCGGCCGTCGTTGGCGGCGGGGGCGGGAGTCTTGGTGGTGGCCACGGTGTGCGGACCTCAGGCCGGTTGCGCGTGCGGCTGCGGGGCCTGGCGGGCCGCCAGCAGCCGGTTCGCCATTTCGACGAAACCCGCGCCGCCGTGAAAGGCGGCGACAAAGGCGGGGCGATGCGTCAGGCGATGCAGCTGGGCCTGGATGTTGGCTACGCCGACCGAAATCGGGAAGTAGGCGAACATGGGTTCGTCGTTGGGCGAATCGCCAATGAACAGCGTGCTGTCCAGGGCGCTGGCCACGTCCGCGCCGAATTCGCGCTGGAACATGGTGCGGGTCATGGTCAGCTTGTCGTAGTCGCCGAACCAGCCGTTGACGTGGATCGAACTGACTTTGGCCTGGGCGCCGGCGTCGTGGAAGATCTGGACGATCTTGCTGACGGCCGAGTCGGGCAGGGCGGCCACGTCTTCGCAGAAGTCGATGGCCAGGTCGGCCACGCGGTAGTCCTGGTCGCTGGCGACGGCCGAACCCGGCACTTCGGCCAGCACGCGGTCGCGGATCGCGTCCAGCTGCTTGCGGCTGGCCTGGCGCGAGGCGGCGTCCGTCCAGTAGTGGGTAGTCATGCGGCGGGCCTGGCGGTCATAGGCGTAGTAGAAGGCGCCGTTTTCCCCCACCACGGCGCGCACCGGCCACATGCGGGCGATATGGTCGCACCAGCCAGCCGGGCGGCCGGTGATCGGCACCACCTGGATGCCCGCCTGTTCCAGGCGCTCCAGCGCGGCGTAGGCGTCGGCCGGCAGGCGGCCTTCGGTGGTCAGCGTGTCGTCGATGTCGGTCAGGACGACGCGAACCGCCGCGGCGACGGTCAAAGGCATGGCCGCAAGGGCTTGCATGGGGTTTTTCCTCGTTGGGGACGTGATTTTTATGGGGGGATCTCCGGCCGAAAGTTTAACCGGATGCCCCGGCAGGAAGCCGTTCTGGCGGCCCGATAGGGGTTCCGGCGCCAGGGGCGGTAAAATCCGGGCTTTCCCGCCTGGTTTGCGTGCCCGCCATGTCCGTCCAGTTGTCCTCTTTGCCCGGCTCCGAGCCGGAATCCTTCGGCATCGCTTCGGTTGCCGAGATCATCGCCGAGCTGCGCGCCGGCCGTATCGTCATCCTTGTTGACGAAGAAGACCGTGAAAATGAAGGCGACCTGGTCATGGCCGCCGAATTCGTCACGCCTGAAGCCATCAACTTCATGGTCACGCATGGCCGCGGCCTGGTGTGCCTGACGCTGACCGAAGAGCGCTGCCGCCAACTCGAGCTGCCCATGATGGCGGCCCGTAACGGCACGCGATACGGCACCAATTTCACGCAGTCCATCGAAGCCGCCGTGGGCGTCGAAACCGGCATCTCGGCCGCCGACCGCGCCCGCACCATCCAGGTGGCCGTGGCGCGCGATGCCAAGCCGGCGGATCTGGTGCAGCCCGGCCACATCTTCCCGGTGCGCGCGGTGCCCGGCGGCGTGCTGGTGCGCGCCGGCCATACTGAAGCCGGCTGCGACCTGACCGCCATGGCCGGCCTGACGCCCGCCGCGGTGATCTGCGAAATCCTCAAGCCGGATGGCACCATGGCCCGCCTGCCGGACCTGGTGGAATTCGGCCGCCAGCACAACCTGAAGATCGGCACGATCGCCGACCTGATCCAGTACCGCAGCGAGCACGAATCCATCGTCAAGCGTGTGGGCAAGCGTCCCATGCAGACGGCCTGGGGCACCTTCGAGGCCGTGGCCTATGAAGACGCCGCCACCGGCTCCGCCCATTTGGCGCTGGTGCATGGTAACGTGAGCCCCGACGTCGAAACGCTGGTGCGCGTGCACGAGCCGGCCTCCGTGCTGGACGTGCTGGATACCGGCGCCAGCCCGCACAGCTGGGGCGTGGCGCAAGCCCTGCAGGCCATTGCGGCCGCTCCGGCCGGGGTGCTGGTGTTGATGAACTGCCAATCGTCCACTGAGCACCTGTTCGGCCAGATCGCCGGCTGGAACGACCCGAAGGCCCAGGCCGACGCGGCCGCCAGCACGGACCGTTTCGGCCTGCGCACCTACGGCATCGGCGCCCAGATCCTGCGCGACCTGAATGTGGGCCAGATGAGGCTGCTGGCCCGGCCGCGCAAGATGCCCAGCATGGCGGGCTTTTCGCTCACCATTACGGGTTACGATTGCGACCCGCAGAATACTCCCGCAACACACTGAAGGCCGACACATGAACCCTTACATCCTTACCCCCGACCTGAACGGCGAAGGGCTGCACATCGGCATCGTACGCGCCCGCTTCAATGAAGAAATCGGCCAGGCCGAACTCGAAGCGTGCCTGAAGGAACTGGCCGAACTGGGCGTGGACGAGCGCGACGTGATGGTCGCCACCGTTCCCGGCGCCCTGGAACTGGGCGTGGCCCTGTCCCACATGGCCGAAACGTTTGAATTCGACGCCTTGATCGCGCTGGGCGCCGTCATCCGTGGCGAGACCTATCACTTTGAAGTGGTCAGCAATGAAATGGCCATGGCAATCACCCGTATCTCCCTGGAAACCGGCATCCCCGTCGCAAACGGCGTGTTGACCGTCGACACCGACGAGCAGGCGCAAGCCCGCGCCGCCGGCAAGGGCCGCGATTGCGCTCAGGTGGCCGTTGAAATGGCCAACCTGGTGGCGGCGCTGGAACCCGAGGAAGAAGACGAAGACGACGAAGACGAGGACGAAGATTTTGACGACGAAGAAGACGACGACCAGCGCTGATAGCGCGGCGCAAGCCCGCGCCAACGCGCGCAGCGCCCGCCGCCGTGCACGCGAATTCGCGCTGCAGGGCGTGTACGCGTGGCTGCTGCGCGGTGGCGAAGGCACGCAAGACGCCGGCGAGATCGATGCCCACCTGCGCGACACCGAGGATTTTTCCGAGGCCGACGCGCAGTGGTTCAAGACCTTGCTGCACGGTGTCCTGCGCGAAGCGCCCGCGCTGCGCGAGCGTTTCACGCCTTACGTCGACCGCCCGCTGGCCGAGCTGTCGCCCGTTGAGCATGGCATCCTTTTGATTGGCAGCTTCGAACTGATTCATCATGTCGAAGTGCCGTACAAGGTTGCCATCAACGAAGCCGTTGAGCTTGCCAAATCGTTTGGCGGCACCGACGGCTTCAAGTTCGTCAACGGCGTGCTCGACAAGCTGGCCGCCGACGTGCGTGCGAACGAGGTCCAGGCAAAGAGGTAGCCCCCCGAAGCGCTGCGCGCTTCCCCCAGGGGGGCGCCGCTGCGGACCGGCGGAGCCGGCTCCGCGCGGCCCGGATGTGGGGGCACCTGTTTCTTGCGGCGCATGGCCGGGGGCTCCCTCGTCACGCGCGCGACGCATGGTTTTGGGGACTGTACGTCCCGTGTGGGCGTTAATGCCGGCTCGCCGAGCCGGATAGCGGAGTCGCCGTGGCGTCCGAATTCGATCTGATCGCGCGCTATTTCACCCGGACCGCGCCGGCGGGCTTGCTGGGCGTGGGCGACGATTGCGCCTTGTTTCCCGTGCCGCCTGGCGAACAGGTCGCCACCAGCACCGACCTGCTGCTGGAAGGCCGGCATTTCTTTCCCGACGTGGATCCTCGCGCCCTCGGCCACAAGGCCCTGGCCGTGAACCTGTCCGACCTGGCCGCCATGGGCGCCCGGCCCATCGGCTGCGTGCTGGGGCTGGCTTTGCCGCGTCTGGACGAACCCTGGCTGGCCGCGTTCGCGGACGGCTTTCACGCATTGGCCGATGCCCATGGCTGCCCGCTGATCGGCGGCGACACCACGCGCAGCGCGCATGACCTGGCGATCAGCGTCACCGTGTTCGGCGCCGTGCCCGCCGGGCAGGCGCTGCGGCGCGACGGCGCGCAGGCCGGCGACGACATCTGGGTATCGGGCGAACTGGGCGCGGCCGATGTGGCCTACCGCCTGCTGGACGGCCAGTATCCGGCTGACGAGCCCTTGCTGGCTGCCACTCGCGGCGCGCTGGAATGGCCCCAACCGCAGGTTGCCCTGGGGCTGGCGCTGCGCGGTATCGCGCATGCCGCCATCGACCTGTCCGACGGACTGCTGCAAGACCTGGGCCACATCCTGGCCGCCAGCCGGGTGGGCGCTTGCCTGGAGTACGGCCGGATGCCGGTGGCCGAGGCCCTGGCGGGCATGGACGAGGCGCCGCTGCGCCGCGCGGTGCTGGGCGGCGGCGACGTCTATCAGCTGTGCTTTACCGCGCCCGCCGCCCGCCGCGATGCCGTGGGGCAAGCGGCTCGCGCAGCCAATGCCCGCGTGACCCGGGTGGGCCACACGCTGGCGCAGCCGGGCCTGACCGTGCTGGACGGGCAGGGCCAGCCGATGACCGCGCTGCCGGCCGGTTTCGATCACTTTCCCGCGGCCTGATCCGCAGCGGTTCCCTACCGACATTCCCCCTCTATCAACGGCCCAGGAACGCCATGTCCCTTACCGATAAGCCATCCCCGTCCATGCGTGAACGCCGGCGGGCCGTGTATCCGCCCCTGTCCTGGGTGTGCCGCGATCCGGGCCGCCTGATCGCATTCGGGCTGGGCAGCGGCCTCGTCCGGCCGGCATCGGGCACCTGGGGCACCTTGCTGGCCTGGGGTATCTGGGTGGCGGCCGCGCCGGCCGCGTCGGACGTGGCCATCGGCGTGTTCCTGGCGCTGGCTTTTCTGTATGGTTGCTGGGCCTGCCACCGCGTCGGCCGTGAACTTGGGCAGCCGGATCATGTCGGAATGGTCTGGGACGAGATGGTGGCGTTCTGGCTGGTGCTCTGGTTGACCCCCGCCGGCTGGCTGTCGCAGTTGCTGGCGTTCGGGCTGTTCCGCCTGTTCGACATCGTCAAGCCGCCGCCCATCAAGTTCTTCGACGCCCACATCAAGGGCGGCTTCGGCGTAATGTGGGACGATATCGTGGCGGCCGGCTACGCTTTGCTGGTGATGGCGCTGGTCGCGCGCACAGGAGTCTTGGGATGAACGAGCAACAAGAAGCGGGATCGCGGTCGAACCTGTCGGCCGCACAGTTGACCGAAGCCACGACCGTCGGCTTGGCCGAACGGCTGGGCGATTCGATGCGGCGCCATGGCTGGATGCTTGGCACTGCGGAATCATGCACGGGCGGCCTGCTGGCCGGCGCGATGACCTCGGTCGCCGGCTCCAGCGAATGGTTCGAGCGAGGCTTTGTCACCTACAGCAACGAGGCCAAGGTGGAAGCGCTGGATGTTTCCCCCGACGCGCTGCATCACTTCGGCGCCGTCAGCGAACCCGTTGCGCTGGAGATGGCCAATGGCGTGCTGCTGACGTCGCCTGCCGCGGATGTGGCCGTGTCCACCACCGGCATCGCCGGCCCGGGCGGCGCCACGCCGGGCAAGCCGGTGGGCATGGTGTGCTTCGGTTTCGCGATGCGGGTGGGCGACGGCATCACCAGCCGCGCCGTGACGCACGTGTTCCCGGGCGACCGCGCGCAAGTGCGCCAGGCCGCGGTGGAATTCGCGTTGCGGGGATTGCTGGAGTTCGTGGGCGCGCCGGTCAACCGGCGGTAAAGTCGAAAAAAAGGGCTGCCAACAGGCAGCCCTTTTTTCCGACCGGATTCAGCGAACCGCGTTGATCGCGTCGCGCAAGCCCATGGCCGCGCGGCCGGCGGCTTCGCGCCAGTCGTCGCCGCCGCTGGCGTAGATGATGGCGCGCGAGGAGTTGATCATCATGCCGCTGCGGGCGGCGTTGGCGCCGGCGTTCACCGTGGCGGTGATGTCGCCGCCCTGGGCGCCGATACCCGGCACCAGCAAGGGCAGGGCATCGCCGATACGCTGACGCACGGCGGCCAGTTCGTTCGGGAACGTGGCGCCCACCACCAGGCCGCACTGGCCATTGGCGTTCCATTTGTCGGCCACCAGGCCTGCGACGTGCAGGTACAGCGGTTCGCCGTTATCCATCTTCAGGAACTGCAGGTCCGACCCGCCCGGGTTGGACGTGCGGCACAGCACGATCACGCCGCGGTCGCGCCAGGCCAGGTAGGGCTCGACGGAATCCAGGCCCATGTAGGGGCTGACGGTAAGCGCGTGCGCCTGGTAGCGCTCGTAGGCTTCACGGGCGTAGTTCTCGGCGGTGGAGCCGATGTCGCCACGCTTGGCGTCCAGCACGATGGGCAGGTCCGGGTGCTTGTCGCGGATGTGCTGGCACAGCGCTTCCAGCTGGTCTTCGGCGCGGTGCGCCGCGAAGTACGCGATCTGCGGCTTGAAGCTGCAAGCGTAAGGCGCGGTGGCGTCGACGATGTCGCGGCAGAACTGGAAGATGGCGTCCGGCTTGTCCTGCAATTCGCGCGGAAAGCGTTGGGGATCGGGATCCAGCCCGACTTGCAGGAGCGAGTTGCTGGTGGTCCAGGCGTGTTCGAGTTTTTGCAGGAAATTCATGGGGGAGTTCAGTGCAGTTTGACCCGGGGGCGCGTGCGCCGCATAAGCAGGCGGGCCAGGGCCAGGGAGGCGGTGCGAGAGATGCCCAGCACCGCTTTATGGTGCATCAGGTGCAGGCTCATGTACATCAAGCGCGCCAGTGTACCGCTTACGAACAGTCCCCGTCCGGCCAGCTTGCCCATCAGGCTGCCCACCCCGGCGTCCTGGCCCAGCGACACCAGCGAACCGTGGTCCTGGTAGACGTAGGGGCCGGTGGGTTCTGCCGTGTTGCGCAGGCGCGCCGTCAGCTTCTTGGCCAGGTAATCGGCCTGCTGGTGCGCGGCCTGGGCGCGGGCGGGCACCGTGCGGCCGTCGCGCCACGGTACCGAGCAGCAATCGCCCAGCGCCAGGATATGCGGGTCGGTCGTTTCCAGCCGTTCGTTCACTTCCAGCTGGCCCAGCTTGTTCAGCGGCAGGTCCAGGTCGGCCAGCAGGGCGGGGCCCTTGATGCCGGCGGCCCACATGCATAGCTGGGCGGGGAATTCGCGGCCGTCCGCGGTCTTGACGCTGTTGCCGGTCACTTGCGAGACGCGGCAGGACGTTTCCACGCCGATCCCCAGTTCCTTCAACCGGTTGGTCGCGGCTTCGGAGATCTTTTCGGGCAGCGCGGACAGGATGCGCGGCGCGCCTTCCACCAGCGTGATGGCCAGGTCGCGTTCGGCGCGGAAGTTCGGCAGGCCGTAGGCGCTGACGACGTGGCTGGCTTCGGTCAGTTCGACGGCCAGTTCGACGCCGGTGGCGCCGCCGCCCACGATGACGAGATCCAGCCGGGCCGACGGATTGCGCACCTTGGCCAGGTCGACCTGCGCCATCGCCTTCAGCATGGTCAGGCGGAACTGTTCGGCGTTTTCGGTGGTGTCCAGCGTGACGGCGTGTTCGGCCGCGCCGGGGGTATTGAAGAAATTGGAGGTGCTGCCCAGGGCCAGCACCAGGGTGTCGTAGCCGAGATCGCGGCGGGGCAGGACTTCCTGGCCCTGCGAATCGTTGACGGCGTCCACCACGATCTGGCGGCGCGCGCGGTCTACGCTCAGCAAGCGGCCCTGCGCGAACGAAAAGCCGTTCATGTGGGCCAGCATCAGGTAGGACAGGCCTTCCTGGTGGATGTCGAGGGTGCCCGCGGCCGCTTCATGCAGCGAGGGCTTCCAGATATGGAAGGGGCGGCTGTCGACCAGGGTGATGTGTTGGCGGCCATGGATCCGGCCCAACTTGGCGGCCAATTCCAGGCCGCCGGCACCGCCGCCGACGATGACGATGCGTTGAGAGGGGGCTGACGTCGATGTAGGCATCATGGCTCCCAGTATAAAGACAGGCGCGTCCCCCGTGGGACGCCGCCCGTGTCAATGCATGACGAAACGGCTGATGGCCACCCCGATCCAGACCGCTCCGGCGAAGATCAGCAGCAACATCACGGCTGCGCTGCCCAGGTCCTTGGCGCGCCCCAGCAGCGGGTGGCGTTCGACGGACAGCGCATCGGCCAGCGCCTCGATGGCGGAATTGAGCAATTCCGCCGCCAGCACCATGATCACCGTGCCCACGAGGAAAAAGACCTCGACCGTGGTCCGGCCCAGGAAGAACGCGGCCGGGATCATCAGCACGGCCAGCGCCAGTTCCTGGCGGAATGCGGCTTCGTACTTGACGGCCGCCTTCAAGCCCTGCCAGGAGTAGCGCAGCGCATTCAGGATGCGGCGCAGGCCGCCGGTGCTTTTAAAGGGCGAGTGTTGCGGGTCGTAGGTCATGGATGCGGAAGATGGCCGGGTGTGGCGGCTTTTTAACAGATAAGGGTTGCCCGCGTGATGCGGCGTGCGGCTATGGGCAAACCCTAATTGTGACCGATCGAAGGCAGGCGCAGGATTCTGGTCAATTGGTAAGGCCACTTTACCTTTTTGTCGTTGCTACCCACCGACTCCCATGCCGATCCAGACTATCGAGCCCCGCCGCTTGTATCGCCAGATCGCCGACCAGCTCAGGTTGCTGATCGAGGCGGGCGAATTCCCGGTCGGCGCCCGGCTGCCGCCCGAGCGCGACCTGGCGCTGAAGCTGGGCGTGTCGCGGCCGTCAGTGCGTGAAGCGCTGATCGCGCTGGAGGTCGAAGGGTGGGTGGAAGTCCGCATGGGGTCGGGCGTCTACGTCCAGAGCCTGGCCGGCGCGCCGCGCGCCAGCCTGACCGCCGAAAGCCCGCTGGAAACCATCCGCGCGCGCTGGACCATCGAAGGCGAACTGGCTGCCCAGGCGGCCCGCAACCCCGTGCCCGCGCTGCTCGACGGCCTGCTGGAAGCGGTGGGCGCGATGGAGGACGAGGCGCAGGCGGGCAGCGTGCCCATCCGCGGCGACCGCCTGTTCCATCTGCGCGTGGCGGAAATGGCGGGCAACACCGTCCTGGTCCGCGTCGTGGGCGAACTGTTCGACGAACGCCACAACCCCCTGTCCGTGAAGCTGGGCGACTACTTCGAGAACCCCGACAGCTGGGCCGTCGCCATCACCGAGCACCGCCGCGTCATCGCCGCGATCGGGGCCGGCGACGAGGCCGCCGCGCGGGCCGCCATGCATCACCATCTTTCTTGCTCGTTCGACCGTTTGACGGCCAGCTGGCCGGCGGGCGCGGACGCGTTGCGTGCCGATAGCAAAGAACCGGCGGCGTCTTGACGCCTTCGGGGAACCGTAGTCGCTGTACGAAGGTGCAACCTGTATGTGAAATCCCCATGTGAAACATAAAGCGGGCCGCTCATGACGACAGTCGCCGGACTCGCTACCTCAGAGAGAGGAGACATCATGAATCGAGGCAACGCTATCAAAGTGCTGTTTGCCGCCGCGCTGCTTGCCGCCAGTGGCAGCGCGCTGGCGCAAACCAAGCTGAAATGGGCGCATGTGTACGAGACCTCCGAACCCTTCCATACCTCGTCGGTATGGGCGGCCCAGGAGATCGAGAAACGCACCAACGGCCGCTATCACATCGATGTCTATCCCGCCTCTCAGCTGGGCAAGGAAAACGACATCAACCAGGGACTGACGCTCGGCACGGTGGACATGATCATTTCCGGGTCCAGCTTCGCGGCCAAGAGCTTTCCGCGGATCGGCGTCACGTACTACCCCTACATCTTCCGCAACCCCGAACATCTGATCGCCTACACCAAGAGCGATATCTACAAAGAGCTGACCCGCGGCTACGACGAGAAAAGCGGCAACCACATCGTCGCTACCACCTATTACGGCACGCGCCAGACGACCTCCAACCGCGCCTTCACCAAATGCTCTGAAATGAAGGGCATGAAGATCCGCGTGCCGGACGTGGCGGCGTACCTGGCGATGCCGCGCGCCTGTGGCGCCAACACCGCGCCCATCGCGTTCGCCGAGGTCTACCTGGCCTTGCAGAACGGCACGGTGGAAGCGCAGGAAAACCCGCTGACCACCATCGAGGCGAAGAAGTTCTATGAAGTGCAGAAGAACATCGTCCTGACGGGCCACATCGTCGATCACTTGAATACGGTGATCTCGGGCAAGCTGTGGAAGAGCCTGTCCGACGAGGACAAAAAGATCTTCTCCGAAGTCGCCCAGCAGGCGTCCGAAAAGGCGTCCTCCGAAGTGGCCGACAGCGAGAAGAAGATGGTCGAGGTATTCAAGAAGCGCGGGTTGAACGTGGCCGAGGTCAATGTGGACGACTTCCGCAAGACCGTGCTTGAGAAGGTGCCGTTCGAGCAATACGGCTATCAGAAGTCGGATTGGGAAAAGATCCAGGCGGTGAAGTAAGCCGCGCGGGCGGGCCCTTGCGGTCCGCCGCCCTATACCCGATTCCGACCAGGGGAACTCCATGCACTTGAACGCGAAGGCGGCGCCGATGGCGGCCGCCAGCCACGGCCCGAGCGCTGCGCCCGGCCACTCTGCGTCTGCGGCGGGCCCGCACCAGGCGTCCGTGGACGAGATCGTCCAGAGCTTCGAAGAGGCCGACCATCATGAAGTCAGCCTGGCGGGCTACCAACCTGAAGACTGGATCTGCCTGGCCATGTTCTGGGCGATGGCGATGCTGGTCTTTCTGCAGTTCTTTTCACGCTACGTGCTGAACGATTCTTACGCCTGGACCGAAGAGCTGGCGGTGTACTGCCTGATCGGCGTGGTGTTCCTGGGGTCTGCGATGTGCGTGCGGGCCTGCCGCCATATCCAGGTGGATTTCCTGTATCGCTACCTGCCCAAGCGGGCGGGCCGCGTGCTGGCGACGGTGATCGACATCCTGCGCACGGCCTTCTTCGGCTATGCCGTGTGGCTGACCTACCGCTACATCGTGCTGGTGGGCGACGAACCCATGACCACGCTGTTCTGGAACAAGTCCTATGTCTACTGGGTCGCCCTGGCGGGCTTCGTCATGATGTTCCTGCGATCGCTGCAGGTGTCCGTGCAGAACTGGCGGCAAGGCTATTCGATCCTGGAGAACCCCTCGGCCTACGAGTCGCAGGATTGAGATCTCCGGATCACGGCGCAGCACCGAAACCTTCAAGAATCCGCAGTGCCTTTCCAGGAGCAAGCCATGGGCACACTGATTGGAACCTTTTTGCTGTTGATGATCCTGGGCCTGCCGGTGGCGGTGTCCATGGCGGGCGCGTCCTTGCTGTTCGTCCTGATCTCGGGCAGCGTGCCGGACGTCGTGGTGGCGCAGCGCATGATCGCGGGCGTGGAGTCGTTCCCGCTGCTGGCCGTGCCGTTTTTCATCCTGGCCGGCAACCTCATGAACATCGCCGGCATCACCGGCCGCATCTACAACTTCGCGGTGGCCCTGGTGGGCTGGATGCGCGGCGGACTGGGGCAGGTGAACATCATCGGGTCCGTGGTGTTCGCCGGCATGTCGGGCACGGCCATTGCGGACGCCGCGGGCCTGGGCACCATCGAGATCAAGGCTATGAAAGATCACGGCTACGAGACCGAATTCGCCGTGGGCGTCACCGCCGCATCGGCGACCTTGGGCCCCATCATTCCGCCGTCGCTGCCGTTCGTGATCTACGGCATGATGGCCAACGTGTCGATCGGTTCGCTGTTCCTGGCCGGCCTCTTGCCGGGCGCCGTGTTGACGATATTGATGATGCTGACCGTGGCCTATTACGCCCGCCGCAACAACTGGGGCGGCGACGTCGCTTTCAATTGGAAGCGCCTGGGCGGCGCAGGCCTGGAAGTGCTGATCGTGCTGTCGTTTCCGTTGTCCATCTGGCTGATGACGCTGGCCGGGGTGTCGCCCAACGTGGCGACCGGCGTCGCCTTCGTCGCGCTGCTCGCGCTGGATTGGCGCTTCAATTTTTCGGCCGTGATGGCGCTGATGGCGCCGGTGATCCTGATCGGCGGCATGACGCTGGGCTGGTTCACGCCCACTGAAGCCGCCGTGGCCGCGGTGATCTGGGCGCTGTTCCTGGGGCTGGTGCGCTACCGCTCGATGACGTTCAAGACCTTGGCCAAAGCCACGTTCGACACCATCGAGACCACGGCCTCGGTGCTGTTCATCGTGACGGCCGCATCCGTCTTCGCGTGGTTGCTTACCACCACCCAGGCCGCGCAGACGTTGACCGACGCCATCCTGAGCGTGACGCAGAACAAGTGGGTGTTCCTGCTGATGGCCAACGTGCTGATCCTGATCGTCGGCTGCTTCATCGACACCATCGCGGCCATCACGATCCTGGTGCCGATCCTGCTGCCCATCGTGCTGAAGCTGGGCATCGACCCGATCCACTTCGGCCTGATCATGACCCTGAACCTGATGATCGGCCTGCTGCATCCGCCAATGGGCATGGTGCTGTTCGTGCTGGCCCGCGTGGCGCGCCTGTCGGTCGAGCGCACCACGATGGCCATCCTTCCCTGGCTGGTGCCGCTGTTCGTGGCATTGATCGCCATCACCTACATCCCCCAGATCACGCTGTGGCTGCCTACCGCCATGGGCATGACCGGCAAATAACAGGAGCGCATCCATGTCAGGAAGACTGCAAGGCAAGACCGCCATCGTGACGGCCGCGGGCCAGGGCATCGGCCGGGCGGTGGCCGAAGCCTACGCGCGCGAAGGCGCCGACGTGCTGGCCGTGGACATCAACGGGGGGGCGCTGCAGACCTTGGGCGGCTGCCGCACCCAGGCGCTGGACGTGACGGACGGGCGCGCCATCCAGGCGCTGGCCGACAGCGAAGGTTCCATCGACGTGCTGTTCAACGGCGCGGGCTTCGTGCACGCCGGCACCATCCTGGATTGCGACGAGGACGCCTGGGACTTTTCCTTCAACCTGAACGTGCGGTCCATGTACCGGCTGATCCGCGCCTGCCTGCCCGGCATGCTGGCGCAAGGGTCCGGCTCCATCGTCAACATGGCGTCCGTGGCAGGCAGCATCAAAGGGGCGCCGAACCGCTGCGCCTACGGGGCGACCAAAGCCGCGGTCATCGGGCTGACCAAGGCCGTGGCGGCCGACTTCGTGGCCCAGGGCATCCGCTGCAACGCGATCTGTCCGGGCACGGTGGAGTCGCCGTCGTTGCGCCAGCGCATCGAGGCCCAGGCGCAGGCCAGCGGCCAGTCCATCGCCGCGGTGGAAGCCGCCTTCACGGCGCGCCAGCCCATGGGCCGCATCGGGCGCACCACTGAAATCGCCGCGCTGGCGGTGTATCTTGCCAGCGACGAATCCGCCTTCACGACCGGCACCGCCCAAGTGATCGACGGCGGCTGGTCCAATTGAACGCTCAACCCTTTTTCGCAACAAGGAACCCGCTATGAAACTGATGCGCTATGGCGCCAAGGGCGCCGAGAAGCCCGGCCTGATCGATGCCCAGGGCAAGGTGCGCGACCTGTCCGGCGTGCTGCCCGACATCACCGGGCAGACGCTTGGTCGCGCCCGCCTTGCCGAACTGCGCGCGCTGGACCCGTCCTCGCTGCCGTTGGTGGCGAACCCCGGCCGCGTGGCGACGCCGTGGAGCGGCATGGGCAAGTTCATCTGCATCGGCCTGAACTACGCCGACCACGCCGCGGAATCCGGCTTGGCCGTACCGGCCGAGCCGGTGATCTTCATGAAGCCCACGTCCGCCGTCGTCGGCCCCAATGACCCGGTCGTGCTGCCGCAGGAGTCGGTCAAGACCGACTGGGAAGTCGAACTGGGCGTGGTGATCGGTGAAAAGGCGCGTTACGTCAGCGAAGCCGACGCCATGAAGCACGTGGCGGGCTATTGCGTCGTGAACGACGTCTCTGAACGCGAATACCAGATCGAACGCGGCGGTACCTGGGACAAGGGCAAGGGCTGCGACACGTTTGGTCCGGTCGGCCCGTGGCTGGCCACCGCCGACGAGGTGCCCAATCCGCAAGACCTGGAGATGTGGCTGGAAGTGAACGGCAAGCGCTACCAGAACGGCAGCACCCGCACCATGGTGTTCGGCGTGGCGCAGCTGGTGGCTTATGTCAGCCGCTTCATGACGCTGTATCCGGGCGACCTGATCAGCACCGGCACGCCGCCGGGCGTGGGCATGGGCCAGAAGCCCGCGCCCGTGTACCTGAAGGCGGGCGACGAGATGAAGCTGGGCATCGCGGGCCTCGGAGAGCAGCGCCAGCGCGTCCATGCCTGGGATCCGGCCTTGATCGACGGGTAGGCGTCCGCTGAATCCGCACCCCTTACTTTCCGGAGTCCTCATGTCCCAGAACGACACGGCAGTGATACGCATCCACCCGGCGGACAACGTTGTGATCGCCCGGCGCCAGCTGGTCAGCGGCACGCGGCTGGAAAGCGAAGGGGTGACGGTGCAGGGCCTGGTGCCGCCCGGCCACAAGGTCGCCGTGCGCGCCATCGCGGCCGGCCAGCCCGTGCGCCGCTACAACCAGATCATCGGGGTGGCGCGGCAAGACATTGCGCCGGGCCAGCACGTGCACACGCAGAACCTGGAGTTCTCGGACTTCGAGCGCGACTATGCCGTGGGGCAGGGCGCGCATGCCACCGACTATGTGTCGCCACCGGCCACGTTCGACGGCATCGTGCGCGCCGACGGCCGCATCGCCACGCGCAACTACATCGGCATCCTGACCAGCGTGAACTGTTCGGCCACGGTGGCACGCGCCATCGCCGACCATTTCCGGCGCGACATCCACCCCGATGCGCTGGCATCCTGTCCGGACGTGGACGGCGTGGTGGCGCTGACCCACGGCGCGGGCTGTGCCACGGGCAGCGAAGGCGAACCCTTGCGGGTGCTGCGGCGCACGCTGGGCGGCTATGCGCGCCATGCGAATTTTGGCGGGCTGATGGTCGTGGGGCTGGGTTGCGAAACCAACCAGATCGGCGGGTTGATGGAGCAAGAGGGCCTGCGCGAAAGCGGCCTGCTGCACACCTTCAACATCCAGGACACCGGCGGCACGCGCAAGACGGTGGCGCGCGGCATCGAGCTGGTGGAGCGGATGCTTGAACAAGCCAATCAGGTGCGCCGCCAGCCCGTGCCGGCCAGCCACCTGACGGTGGGTCTTCAATGCGGCGGGTCCGACGGCTATTCGGGCATCAGCGCCAACCCGGCGCTGGGCGCGGCGGTGGACCTGCTGGTGCGCCACGGCGGCACCGCCATCCTGTCCGAAACGCCCGAGATCTATGGCGGCGAGCATCTGTTGACCCGCCGGGCCGAAACGCCGGCCGTGGCCGACAAGCTGCTGGCCAGGGTGAGATGGTGGGAAGACTACTGCGCCCGCAACGACGCTGAAATGGACAACAACCCGTCAGCCGGCAACAAGGCGGGTGGACTGACCACCATCCTGGAGAAATCGCTGGGCGCCATCGCCAAGAGCGGCACCACCAACCTGACCGACGTATTCGAATACGCCGAACCCGTGCGTACGCGCGGCCTGGTCTTCATGGACACGCCGGGCTACGACCCCGTGTCGGCCACCGGGCAGGTGGCGGGCGGCGCCAACCTGATTTGCTTCACGACGGGGCGCGGCTCCGCGTACGGCTGCGCGCCCGCGCCGTCCCTGAAACTATCGACCAACACCGCGCTGTGGCAGCGCCAGGCCGATGACATCGACATCAATTGCGGCGAGGTCGTGGACGGTGCGCAGAGCGTGGCGCAGATGGGGGAACGGATATTCCAGCTGATGCTGCAGACCGCCTCGGGCCGGCGCACGCGCAGCGAAGAGCACGGCTATGGCCAGAACGAATTCGTGCCCTGGGCCCTGGGCGCGGTGATGTAGCGGCGGCGGCATGGCGGGCGCCGGCGTTGCAATAGGTCACGTCGCCGATATCGACGAAATCGGCGGCAGCGGATATCCTCATCCGCGCGCCGACTGGCCGGTCATCCGACAGGTGCATGGCGCCTTACGCCATTGGTCAACCATGCTTGAACGTTTGAATACGGAGTCGTTGCCGCGCCTGCCCGCAGACGTGGAAAAACCCATCTATGACCGCAGCCGGCTCACGCCCGGCATCGTGCATCTGGGGCTGGGAGCCTTTCACCGCGCGCATCAGGCGGTGATGACGGATCTGGCGATGCAGGCCAGCGGTGACCTCAGTTGGGGCATCCTGGGCGTCTCGTTGCGCAGCGCCGCCACCCGCGATGCGTTGACGCCGCAAGACGGCTTGTACACCCTGGCCTTGCGCGACGGCG
This sequence comes from Achromobacter sp., assembly GCF_057314935.1. Taxonomy (NCBI): domain Bacteria; kingdom Pseudomonadati; phylum Pseudomonadota; class Betaproteobacteria; order Burkholderiales; family Alcaligenaceae; genus Achromobacter; species Achromobacter sp. Next base: position 8,802 of record NZ_DBHKZA010000047.1, on the reverse strand, counting down.
GGCCCGACGGCGAGACCCGCGAACAGTTGCGCGTGGTGGGCTCGGTGCTGCGCGTGATGGTCGCCGAGGAAGACCCCAACGCGGTCCTGGAGCGGATCGCCTATCCGCAAACCCGCATCGTCAGCCTGACCGTGACGGAGAAAGGCTACAGCCATGAACCGGCCACCGGGCACCTGCGCTGGGACGACCCCGACATCCTCCACGACCTCGAAAACCCGCACCGTCCGCGCAGCACGATCGGCATCCTGGTCTATGGACTGGCGCTGCGCCGGGAACGCGGCCTGCCACCCGTCACGCTGTTGTCTTGCGACAACCTGCGCGGCAATGGCGACACCTTGCGCAGCCTGGTGCTGGCCTTTGCCTTGCGGGTGGATGTGGGGCTGACGCACTGGATCGACACGCATTGCACGTTCCCGAATTCGATGGTCGACCGCATCGTGCCCGGCACCGGCGACGCCGACCGGCAGCGGATCACCGAACGGCTGGGCGTGCAGGATGCCTGGCCGGTGGTCGGCGAGCCCTATATGAACTGGGTCATCGAAGACAAGTTCGCCGCGGGCCGGCCAGCCTGGGACAGCCACGGCGGCGCCACGTTCGTGCGCAACGCCGCGCCCTACGAGCGCCTGAAGCTGCGCATGGTGAACGGCCCGCACTCCACCTTCGCCTATCTGGGCGCGTTGCTGGGGCACCAGACGATCAGCCAGTCGGTGCAAACGCCCGCCCTGTGCGGCTTCGTCGACGCCATGATGCGGCTGGAGATCGCGCCGACGTTGAAGGGCATACCCCATAGCGGGCTGGACGAATACCGTCGCCGCTTCCTGGCGCGCATCGCCAATCCGGCGCTGCCGCACCCGACCTCGCAGGTGGCGATGGATGGATCGCAAAAGGTCCCGCAGCGCCTGCTGGACACGATCCGCGACCGCTTGCGGACCGGCGACGATATCCAGCGCCTGACGCTGGCGGTGGCGGCGTGGCTGCATTACCTGCGCGGCGAAGACGAGTCGGGCGGCCGCTACAAGATCCAGGATCCGATGGCGGCGCGCCTGGCCAAACTGGTGGCGCGCGCCGAGGTGGCCGCGCGCGCGTCGGCCCCATCGCAGGCGGCCCACCGGCGCGCCATGGTGCTGTCCGGTTTCAAACCGGTGTTCGGCGACCTGGGCGGCGCATCCGAGTTCGTCTCGCTGCTGACGGCGCATTTGGAAACCTTGCGTCAGCATGGCGTGATCCACGCCGTGGAGGCCGCTACCTGAGGAGTGCTGCATGAATGCGGAATGCCGAGTCGATGCTGTTGAATGGGAACGCTGGGGCCAGGATTGCCTGCGGATCCAGGGCTTTGCCGACGAGGACGCCCGTTGCCTGGCGGAGAGCCTGGCGCAGACCAGCCTGTGGGGCATCGATTCCCATGGCATCGCGCGGCTGCCCCACTATCTGAACCGCGTGGCGCACGGCTCCATCCTGGCGTGCCCGGCCATCCGCATCGAGCGCACCGGCCCGGGCACGGCGCAACTGCATGGCGGCCAAGGGCAGGGCATCGTGGTGGCGCATCGCGCCAACGCGTTGGCGATCGAGCTGGCCCGCGAGGCCGGCATCGCCGCGGTGGGCGTCAGCGATTCGTCGCATTGCGGCGCGATCGGCCTGTATAGCCGCGCGGCGGCCGCGCAGGGCCTGATCGGCATCGCCTTCACGCATTCCGATTCGATCGCCGCGCCCTTCGGCGGCCATCAGGCGTTCTTCGGCACCAATCCCATTTCGCTGGCGTTCCCGCGCGCGGGCGACGAACCGCTATGCCTGGACATGGCGACCACGGCCATCCCCTGGAACCGCGTCATGAACGCCCGGCGCGACGGCGTGGCGCTGCCGTCCGGCGTGGCGGTGGATGCGCAAGGGCGTGATTGCGTCGATGCGGAAGAGGTCCGCGCGTTGCGCCCCTTGGGCGGCGAAGGCTACGGCTACAAGGGCTACGGCCTGGCGATGATGGTCGAACTGCTGTGCGGGCCATTGAACGGCAATCCATTCGGACCGCATATCTCGCCCATGTACGACGAACTGAATCGCCCGCGCGAACTGGGCGCGTTCTTCATCGTGATCGATCCGCTGCGGTTCGCCGGCGGCGCAGCGTTGGCCGGCGTCGTGGCGGGGATGGCGATGGAATTGGCCCAGGCGCCCGGGTCGCCCCGCATGCCGGGCGACCCGGAGGCTGCCGCGCAGGCCGAACGCCGGCAGCGCGGCATTCCCGTGCCACCTGCGCTGTGGGACCAGATGGCGGACTGGAGCGCACGCCTGGGCGTGGTACTTCCGGCTCGCCGGCCCTAAGCCCGCAGCGCCTAAACGCCCAGGTACTGCAACAGCCGCGCCTCGTCGTCCAGGAATGCCTGCGACGAGCCGGTCCAGGCCACGCGCCCCTTTTCCACGATGGCGTGATGGTCGGCGGTGGCCAGCAGCGGTTCCAGATTCTTGTCGATGCACAGCACCGCCAGCCCCGTCTGCTTCAGCGTGTCCAGCGCGGACCATATCTCTTCACGCACCACGGGCGCCAGGCCTTCGGTGGCCTCGTCCAGGATCAGCAGGCGGGGATTGGTCAGCAACGCCCGGCCGATCGCCAGCATCTGCTGTTCGCCGCCCGACAGATGGCTGCCCAGGTGGCGGGCGCGCTCCGACAGGCGGGGAAACATCGCGTACACCCGGTCCAGCGTCCACGGTTGCGGCGCGCCCTGGCGATTGTGCGCGGTGGCGACCAGGTTCTCGCGCACGGACAGGTTGGGGAAAACGTGGCGTCCTTCCGGCACCAGCCCGATGCCGCATTGCGCCACCTTGTACGCGGGCAGCCGGCTGATGTCCTGTCCATCGAAGACGATGCTGCCCTGGGTCGCGCGGTTCAGCCCCATCACCGTTTTCACGGTCGTGGACTTGCCCATGCCGTTGCGTCCCAGCAAGGTCACGAATTCACCAGGCCCGATGTCCAGATCGATGCCAAACAGCGCCTGGCTGGCGCCATAGTGCGCGGTCACGCCCCGCAGCGATAGCAGGGCGCTCATGCGGGCACCCCCGGCTTGCGCGGGTCCGCCGCCGCGCGACGGCTGCCGCGTTCGCTGCCCAGGTAGCATTCGCGCACCTGCGGGTTGTTGCGGATGTCGTCAGCCGTGCCGCAAGCTAGCGCCCGGCCGTACACCAGGACCGTGATGCGGTCGGACAGGGCGAAGACCGCTTGCATATCGTGTTCCACCAGCAGGATCGTGTATTGCCCGCGCAGTTGCAGCAACAGGCGGGTCATGGCTTCGGACTCGTGCTGGCTCATGCCGGCCATCGGTTCGTCCAGCAACAGCAAAGTCGGCTGGCAGGCCAGCACCATGGCCAGTTCCAGCTGGCGCAGTTCGCCGTGGGCAAGCTCGCCGGCCGGCGTGTGGGCGCGGGCGGACAGGCCGGCCAACGCCAGCGCGTCTTGGGCGGGAGCCGTCAGCGCGGCAGTGGACAGCACCGGGCGCCAGAAGCGGAAGCTGTGGCCGCGCCGCGCCTGCACCGCCATCACCACGTTCTCCAGCGCCGTGAACGGCTTGAAGACCGAGGTGATCTGGTATGAACGGGCCAGGCCGTGACGCACGCGCTTTTCCACGGGCATGCGGGTGATGTCGCGGCCATCCATCAGCACGCGACCGCCGTCGGGCCGCAGTTCACCGCTGAGCTGGCCGATCAGCGTCGTCTTGCCCGCGCCGTTCGGCCCGATCACGGCATGCAGTTCGCCGGCATGCACGTCCAGCGACAAGTCGTCGGTGACCGTCAGGCCGCCATAGCGCTTCACCAGGTTTTCCACACGCAGCGCGCTCATAGCGGTTCCCCCGAAGGCTGGCGCAGCGGCCGGGCCGCGCGGCGGCGCCAGGGCGTGTCGCGCAGATTGCCGTAGACGCCGCGCCGCGACACCAGCACCACGCCGACGATCAACAATCCCATGATCAGCATCCAATGGTCCGTCAGCAGCTTCAAGCCTTCTTCCAGAAGCAGGAAAGCCAGCGCACCCACGACGGGGCCGAACAGCGTGCCGATGCCGCCCAGCACCACCATCACGATCAATTCGCCCGACGTGGTCCAGGCCAGGTAAGACGGCGACACATACATCGTCAGGTTCGCCAGCAACACGCCGGCCACGCCGCAGATCATCGCGGAAATCACGTAGGCGGCCAGGCGGTAGCGCAAGGTCGGAAAGCCCAGCGCGCGCATGCGCCGTTCATTGGCCTGGCAGCCGCGCAAGGCCATGCCGAAGGGCGCGTGGACCATGCGGTGCATCAACCCCAGCACGGCCAGCAGCACGCCGAAGGCCGCGTAGTACAGGGCCAGCGGCGTATCCAGCCGGAACGCGCCGAAGTCGCTGCCCGCGAACAGCGACATGCCGTCGTCGCCGCCGAAGCCGTCCAGCCCCGTCGCCAGGAAGTAGAACATCTGTGCGAATGCCAGCGTGATCATGATGAATGCGATGCCCGAGGTGCGCATCACCACATAACCGCTGACCAGCCCCACCACGGCGCACGCGCCGAGCGCGCCCGCCAGATGCAGCCAGCCGTTTTCGATGCCATAGTGCGACATCACGCCCACCGAATACGCGCCCAGCCCCAGGTACAACGCGTGGCCGAAGCTGACCATGCCGCCATAGCCCAGCAGCAGGTTCAGCGCCAGCGCGGCCACGCCGTAGACCAGCACGCGGCCGAACAGCGCCAGCAGGAAAGGTTCGCCTTGCCATTGCGCGTAGGCGGGAACCAGCGCCAGCAACAGCAGCAATACGCCGGCCACCAGGGTTCGAGGAGAAAGCCTGTGCATGGAATTCCCCCTTATCCGTGCTTGACGGGAAACAGGCCCTGCGGCCGCAAGGCCAGCACCAGCGCCATCACCACGTAGATCAGCATCGATGCGATGGCCGGACCGGCCGCGTTGGCGGCAGCCGGCGGCAAGGCGGCGCGCAGCAGCGTCGGCAGCAGCGCGCGGCCCAGCGTATCGATCAGACCCACCATCAGCGCGGCAAGGAAGGCGCCGCGCACCGACCCGATGCCGCCGATCACGATCACCACCAGCGTCAGGATCAGGATGGGCTCGCCCATGCCGGTCTGCGCCGACAGGATGGGGCCGGCCATCAGCCCCGCCAGGCCCGCCAGCACCGCGCCCAGCACGAACAGCAGCGTATTCAGCCGTGCGATGTTCACGCCCAGCGCGCCGACCATCATGCGGTCGGTGGAACCCGCACGGATCAGCATGCCCAGCCGCGTGCGGTGGATCAGCACGTAGCAGCCCGCCCCCACCAGCAGCCCCACCACGATGATCAGGAAGCGGTACAGCGGATACGTCACGCCCAGGATGTCGATCGTGCCAGTCAGCCAGGACGGCAGGCCCATGCTGATGGGCGCAGGTCCCCAGATGATGCGGGTCAGTTCATTGAAGAACAGGATGAAGCCGAACGTGGCCAGCACCTGGTCCAGATGTTCGCGCGGGTACAGGCGCGCCAGCGCGATGCGGTCCAGCAGCAGGCCCAGCGCTGCCATGCCGGCGATGACGGCGGCGGCGGCCAGCAGGAACGAGCCGGTGTGGCGGAACACGGTGGCCGCGATGAAGGCGCCCATCATGTAAAGCGAGCCGTGCGCCAGGTTGATGAAATTCATGATGCCGAACACCAGCGTCAGGCCGGCGGCCAGCAGGAAAAGCAGAATGCCAAGCTGCAGGCCGTTCAAGGCCTGCACCAGCAGCAGCGTCGTGGACATATCGGTTCACCTCTTGCCGGCGGCCGTGACGGATGTCTTGGCCGCCCGCTTCACTTCATGACGCACTGGGCGGCGTACTGGTCGGCGACTTTGGACAGGTCAGGGAAGATGGGGCCCTTGTTCACGAAGGCGACCTTGCCGTCCGCGCCGGCCTCCACGTCGGCGCGGAAGAATCCGGCGACGGGGAAGTGGTTGGGCTGATAGCGGAATTCGCCCCGCACCGAGGGGAAATCGGCGGCTTCCATGGCCTTGCGCAAGGCGTCCTTGTCGTCGGTCTTGCCGCCGGTCTTTTTCAATGCCGAACCGATCAGCTGGGCGGCGTCGAAGGACTGCGCCGCGTAGCTGGAGGGTTCGCGGCCGTACTTCTGGCGGAACGCGGCCGCAAAGGCCTTGTTGGCGGCGTTATCCAGGTCGGGCGAGTACGGCACGTTGGTCACGGCGCCCAGCGCGTCTTTTTGCAGTGCGGGCAGTGTGGCGCCGTCGATGGTGTCCACCGACAGCAGCGGAATCTTGCCGAAGAGGCCGGCCTGGCGGTACTGCTTGATGAAGTTCACGCCCATGCCGCCGGGAAAGAACACGTAGGCGGCGTCTGGCTTGGCATCGGCCAGCGCGGCCAGTTCCACGGAATAATCCGGCTGGTTGACCTGGGTGAAGACTTCGTTGGCCACTTCACCCTTGTAGAAACGTTTGAAGCCGGCCATCGCATCCTTGCCCGCCTGATAGTTCGGCGCAAGCAGGTAGACCTTCTTGAACCCCATCTGATTGGCCATTTCGCCGCTGCCTTCGTGGCGCTGCGTGTTGTTCCAGGACGTGGAGAAAAAATAGGGCGAACAGTCCTTGCCCGCCAGGTTGGTGGGGCCGGCGTTGGATCCCACCAGGAACACGCCGGCGGTGGTCACCGGTCGCACCACGGCCAGCATCACGTTGGAATACACCACGCCGGTGATGATCGGCACCTTGTCGCTCTGCACCAGTTTGCGCGCGGCCTGCACACCGACTTCGGGCTTGAACTGGTCGTCTTCCTTGATGACCTGCACGGGCACGCCGCCCAACTTGCCGCCGCCTTGCTCCACGGCCAGCATGAAGCCGTCCAACTGGTCCTGGCCCAGCACGGAGCCGGGGCCGGTCAGCGTGGTCAGCAGGCCGATTTTGACGTCGGCCATCGCGTTGGCCGATAAGGCCAGTCCCATGACCGCAGCGGCGGCCAGCGTAGTGGTGCGTTTCATGGTGTTTTCCCTTGAGTCGCCGTGTGGCACGGTCGTGATGTTGTGAAGTGCGGATGGTGCGTTACGTGTTCAGGCCGAAAAACGTCAGTGTGTTGCGCAGCAGGATCTTCTGCTGCACCGAGGGGCTGAGATCTGCGTGCGTCACCAGGCGGCCGACTTCCTGTTCGCCCAGCGGGTACGGATAGTCGGAGCCCAGCAGCACGCGGTCTTCGCCCATCACATCGACCAACAGGCGCAGCGAGCGCGGGTCGAACACCGCGCTGTCGGTATAGAAGCGGTCGGTGTAGGACGAGGGCAGTTGCGGGCAGTCTTCGCGGATGATGTCGCGATGCCGCCAGGCGTTGTCCACGCGGCCCAGCAGGAAGGCGAAGCTGCCGCCGCCGTGCGCAAAGCACAGTTTCAGGCTGCGGGGGATGCGTTCAAACGCGCCGGACAGGATCAGGGATAGGATGCCCAGTTGCGTTTCGGCGGGCATGGCGACCAGCCATGGCAGCATCCATTTCTTCATGCGGCCATCGGTCATCATGTCCCACGGATGCACCAGCACCGGGATGTCGTTGTCGGCGCAATGGATCAGGAACTGCACGAGCGTGTCGTCGTCCAGGTCGCGGGGGCCGACGTGGTTGCCGATCTGCACGCCAAGGTGGCCGGCGGCGCGCGAGCGCGACGCTTCCTTGCAGGCCAGGTCCAGGTCTTGCAGCGGCACCTGCGCCAGCGCCTTCAGGCGCGATGGCGCGTGGGCGCAGTGCTCAAGCGCCAGGTCGTTCATGCGGGCGGCCCAATCGGCTGCGGGCGGGCCCGGATAGGTATAGCCGAACATGATTGGCGTGGCGCACAGGATCTGCACGTCCACGCCGTGGCGGTCCATCTGGGCGATGCGCAGCGCCGGGTCCCACAAGGTCGCGTCCACGGGCCGGAACGGCCGGTCGCCCGCCATGATCTGGCCGGTGGTGCCATCGCCGTCAGCGCGCAGCCACGGCGCGTTGATGGGGTCCAGCGCGGCCGCTTCCTGCCGGGTGATCGGCGGAAAGAAGTGGGCGTGCATGTCGATTTTCTGGATCATGGGTCAGGCCCTAGGCGGGGGTGGCTTGGGGTGAAGGGGCGTGGCCTTTGCCCGGATGGATTTCGCCGCAGCCGGGGCAGGTGCGCTTTTCCGTGCTGGCATAGAAGCCCTGGAACAACGGCGGCAAGTCGGTGACGATGCTCTTTAACTGCACTTCGACGCGATGCACCAGATGGCCGCAATGCGGGCAATACCATTCGAAGCCGTCGACCAGGCCCATGGGGCGCTGGCGCTCGATGACCAGACAGGCGCTGTCGGTCTCGGGGCGTTGCGGCGAGTGCCGCACGTGCGGAGGAAGCAGGAAGATGTCGCCTTCCTTCAGGTCCACGCGTTCGGGTTTGCCGTCTATCCACAGCGACAGCCAGGCATTGCCTTTGATCTGGTAGAAGAATTCTTCCAGCGGGTCATCGTGATAGTCGGTGCGGTGGTTCGGGCCGCCGACGACGGTGACGATGAAGTCCGCGTCCTGCCAGATCTGCTGGTTGCCGACCGGGGGCTTCAGAAGATGCGCGTGGTCTTGGATCCAGCGCTGGAAATTCAACGGCGGGCCGTAGGCGGGCATGGGGGTCTCCGGGGAGGACGTTGTTGATGCAGTCTAGGCGGGGGGAGGGGGGCTGCATAATAGAAATTGTCGGGGTGGACATTCGGGTTATCTATCGCGGGGTTTCCCTCATGTGGCGTTGATGGTTCTTAAGACGCGCGGCGTGGCGCGCGCCCGCGGTGCGCGGGTCAACGATTGCGGTCCGGAGCCTTCGCTCCGGACTGCCCCTGCGTC
>NZ_DBHKZA010000046.1:35671-51078 GCF_057314935.1 Achromobacter sp. | reverse complement strand
CCCCGCCCCCCCCCCCCCGCCGCGCCCCCCCCCCCCCCCCTCCCCCCGCCCCCCCCCCCACCCCCCCCCCCCCCCCCCCCCGCCCGCCCCGCGCCCCCCCCCCCCCCCCCCCCCGCCGCAATATCCATGAACGCGGATTTCATCCGCATCGACGACGCAGTGTGAGGAGCATCAAATGAGTGAAGTCCCCCGCGTTCCGCTATTGATCGGCGGCAAGCTTGTGCAGTCCAAATCCACCGAATGGCGAGACGTGATCAACCCCGCCACCCAGGAGGTCGTGGCCAAGGTGCCCTTCGCGACGCGCGAAGAACTGGACCTGGCCGTCTCCAACGCCAAGGAAGCCTTCAAGACCTGGCGCAACAGCGGGCAGGGCACGCGGATGCGCGTCATGCTGAAGTTCCAGGAACTGCTGCGCGCCAACACCGGCAAGCTGGCCGAGATGATCACCCGCGAACACGGCAAGACCCTGCCGGACGCCGAGGGCGAGATCGGACGCGGCCTGGAAGTGGTCGAACACGCTTGCTCGATCGCCAACCTGCAATTGGGCGAGTACGCCGAGAACGCCGCCTCCGGCATCGACGTCTACACGCTGATCCAGCCGCTGGGCGTGTGCGCGGGCATCACCGCGTTCAACTTCCCGGTGATGCTGCCTTGCTTCATGTTCCCGATCGCCGTGGCCTGCGGCAACAGCTTCGTGCTCAAGCCCTCTGAGCAGGACCCGACCTCGTCGTTGTTCCTGGCACAGCTTGCGCTGGAGGCCGGCCTGCCGCCGGGCGTGCTGAACGTGGTGCACGGCGGTCCGGATACCGCCAACGGCCTGTGCGAACACCCCGACATCAAGGCGGTGTCGTTCATCGGTTCGACCCGCGTGGGCACCGAGATCTACAACCGCGCATCGGCGGCCGGCAAGCGCTGCCAATCGATGATGGGCGCCAAGAACCACTGCGTGATCCTGCCGGACGCCGATCCGGAAGTCGCGCTGAATCAGTTGGTCGGCGCCGCGTTCGGCGCGGCTGGCCAGCGGTGCATGGCGTCGTCCGTGGCCGTGCTGGTGGGCGATGCCCGCAACTGGCTGCCCGACTTCGTCGAGCGCTCGAAGAAGCTGAAGGTGAATTCCGGCACCGACCGCGAAGCCGACCTGGGTCCGCTGGTTTCGCCCAACGCCAAGAAGCGCGTCGAAAGCCTGATCCAGAAGGGCGTGGACGAAGGCGCCAAGCTGCTGCTGGACGGCCGCAACCTGAAGGTGTCGGGCTTTGAACAAGGCAACTTCGTCGGCCCGACGATCTTCGACGGTGTGAACGAAAACATGACCATCTACACCGAAGAGATCTTCGGGCCGGTCCTGTGCTGCGTGGGCGTGGAAACGCTGGAAGACGCGGTGGCGTTCATCAACCGCAACCCCAACGGCAACGGCGTGGCGTTGTTCACGCAGGACGGCGGCGCGGCGCGCTACTTCCAGAACAACATCGACGTGGGCCAGGTGGGCATCAACGTGCCGATCCCGGTGCCGGTAGCGTGGTTCAGCTTCACGGGTTCGCGCGGCTCCAAGCTGGGCGACCTGGGCCCCAACGGCAAGCAGGCGGTCCAGTTCTGGACGCAGACCAAGACGGTCACCGCCCGCTGGTCGGCCCATGCCAAGACCGTGAACACCACGATCTCGATGCGCTGAAACAGGGACGCCTTGCTCCTAAGCTTATATAAATAAGTCATATAACAAGGCGTCCTTATTACTTATAATTGGCCCATCTATCAGGGGCCAATTTAATGAACCTCCAGCAATTTCGTTTTGTGCGTGAAACCATCCGGCGCGACTTCAACCTGACCGAAGCCGCCCGGATGCTCTATACCTCGCAGCCCGGAGTCTCCAAGGCCATCATCGAGTTCGAAGACGAACTCGGCATCAAGATCTTCGAACGCCACGGCAAGCGCATCAAAGGCTTGACCAAGCCTGGCCTGGCGGTCTCTCAGGTGATCGACCGCATCATGCGCGAAGTCGACAACCTGAAGAAAGTCAGTGACGAGTTCGCGCGCCGCGACGAAGGCGGGCTGGTGATCGCTTGCACGCACACCCAGGCGCGTTACCTGCTGCCGCGTGTGATTCCGGCCTTTCGCAAGCAATTCCCCAAAGTGCATTTGTCCCTGGCCGAAGGCAGCCCCGCGCAATTGGCCGAGATGGTGCTGCACGAGCAGGCCGACCTGGCGCTGGCAACCGAATCCCTTGCCTTGACCCCCGGCCTGGCGACGCTGCCCGTGTATGCCTGGGAGCACACCGTCGTGGTGCGCCCCGACCATCCGCTGGCGGAGCTGACTTCCAGCGCCGCCAAGCGCCTGTCGCTGACCCAACTGGCCGAATACCCCATCGTCACCTACGACCGTGCGTTCACGGGCCGCAGCACGATCGACGAAGTGTTCGCCAACCAGGGCATCCATCCGGACATCGTGCTGGAAGCCATCGACGCCGACGTGATCAAGACCTACGTGGATGTGGGCCTGGGCATCGGCATCATCGCCGGCGTGGCCTATGACCCGCGTCGGGACTCCAACCTGGTGGGCCTGCCGGTGGGCCACCTGTTCGGCACGCATACGACCCGGGTGGGCGTGAAATCGGGCGTATTCCTGCGCGACTACGTCTACACGTTCCTGGAAATGCTGGCGCCGTCGCTGACCCGCGCGGTGGTGACCGAAGCGGTGCAGGGCGCGCCGAAGTAGGGCGGCCGGACGGTCTCGGCCGACAGCAAAAAACAAGCGCGACATTCCTGGAATGCCGCGCTTTTTTTTGGAGGGCGAGCGGCGTTGACTTGCCGGAAAGCCGCGAGTTCCCTGGCTGATAGCAAATCTCGCTATCCCTTTCGAGAAGCTCATTAATATTATTAAATAAGAACCGATCTCATTTAAGTTGACTAAAAAATAGGAATCATTATCATTACATCCAGGCTCAACGACCAGTGAGGTTCATCATGACGGCAGGACTCAGTGCAGTAGTGGTTGGCGCAGATCGACTGGGCAACATCCCGGATCTGCTGAAAGGACACAATATTTCGATCACGCACCACATCAGTGGCCGCGATCCTTCGCATCAGAAGAAAACGCTTCAACTTCCGTCGGGCACGCAGCTGGTCATCCTGCTGACCGACTTCCTGGGCCACAACGTCATGAAGACCTTCCGCAACGCCGCGCAGCGCGGTGGCATCCGGGTCGTGGCTTGTCGCCGTTCGGTATGCAGCATGCAGCAGGCCCTGCAGCAATGCGGCCTGTGCCCGCGCGCAGGCACCGTGCACTGATTTCCGGCTGCCGCTGGAACACAAGAACTGGGGAGGCCGAAACGGCCTGCGGCTTGGAACCTGAATCCCCAAGCCGCGAAGAGCAAGAAAAAACGCCGTCAGACTGAAGTCTGGCGGCGTTTTGCTTTTGGAGGATGGTGTCGGGCAGCCTGCTTATGCGAGGATGCCGGAGGCGGGATTCAATTCGCGGCGCGGGCGGACGCCATCAGGCTGTTGTCCAGGCGGCGGGCGCCGTTGTAGCGCTTGGTCCAGTAGGCCATGGTCATGCTTTCGACGCGGACGACACCACCGGCGCTGGGCGAGTGCACGAAGCGGTCGTCACCCAGATAGATGCCCACGTGGGAATAGCGGCGGCCCATCGTGTTGAAGAAGACCAGGTCGCCGGCCTTGAGTTCGTTCTTGGCGACGGAGATGCCTTGCTGGGCGATTTCGGCGGCATTGCGGGGCAGCTTCAGGCCCAGCGAGCGTTCGGCGGAATAGGCCACCAAGCCGCTGCAATCGAATCCGGTATCGGGGGAACTGCCGCCGAAGCGGTAGCGGATGCCCAGGTAGTTGAGGGCTTCGCTGACCATGGCGTTGTCGCTGTTGGTGCCAGTGTGGCTCTGCTGGCGGTCCCGCTTGAATTTGTGCGTGACCAGCATGCCGATGGGGTCATCGGCGGTGGCGACCCACTCCATTTCGTACGGATCAATCTCGGACGTATGGGCGGTTGACTTCTGGCCAGTGCCAGCACAACCTGCCAAACCCGCCACACATGCCATTAATGCGAGCGTACGCAGACCCCGGTACGCTTGGCCAGTGGATGAATTGAATCGCGCGAGTATGGAGTGTCGATGCATTCGCCTGGGATGACTTGCCACGATGACAGCAAAAACCACGGGATTAGCCGTGGATCGAGCCGAGATGTCAGCAAAATCAACAATTATCTACAACGTCGCGGGGATTCTACCAAACTTTCAAGACCGGTCAGTGACAGATCGGCTATTTATCCATGACGCGTGGACATTTGGCGGAATATTTTGACTTGTGGCAAGCCTCGTGCAAGGTTCGCCTACCAGAATGACCAATTGATTCGAAAGAAATCAATCAGCCTTAAGGCGTATGAACAATACCAGGAGACATAAATGCAAAAAACCCGGGATTTCCATTACAGATCATTGCATGACCGCGATGGCTTCTGGCGCGAAGAGGCTGGCCGCATCCACTGGGAGACGCCCTTCGAGTCTGTCCTGGACTTCTCGCGGCCGCCATTCGCCAAGTGGTTCGTGGGCGGCAAGACCAATCTTTGCTACAACGCGGTCGACCGGTGGCTGCCGACGCAGGCGGACCAGCCGGCCCTGATCTGGGTGTCCACCGAAGTCGACCGGGAACAGGTCTACACCCGGCAGGACGTCTATGAAGAGGTCAACGCGGCGGCCGCCATGCTCAAGGAATTGGGCGTGGGACGCGGCGACCGGGTGCTGTTGTACATGCCGATGGTGCCGGAAGCGGTGTTCACGATGCTGGCCTGCGCCCGGATCGGCGCGGTGCACTCGGTGGTGTTCGGCGGATTCGCCTCGGTCAATCTGGCCCAGCGCATCGACGACGCCGCGCCCAAGGTGGTCGTGTGCACGGACGGCGGTTCCCGCGGGGGCAAGGTCGTGCCCTACAAGCCGTTGCTGGATCGGGCGCTGGCCCTGGCCAAGACGCCGCCGGCCGCGGTTGTCGTGTTCGACCGCGGCCTGGCGCCGTTCGAGCCCGTGGCCGGCCGCGACCTGGACTACGCGACCCTGCGCGATCGCCACCGAGGCGCACGGGTGCCGGTGCAATGGCTGGAATCATCCGAACCCAGCTACATCCTCTATACCTCCGGCACGACGGGCAAGCCCAAGGGCGTGCAGCGCGACACCGGCGGCTATGCGGTGGCGCTGGCCTCGTCGATGGAATACCTGTTCAATGGCCGCGCCGGCGACACCTTCTTCTGCACCAGCGACATCGGCTGGGTGGTCGGGCATTCCTACATCATCTACGGCCCGCTGATCGGCGGGCAGGCGACGGTGCTGTATGAGGGCACGCCCGTGCGCCCGGACGGCGCCATCCTGTGGAAGCTGGTCGAGCAGTACGGCGTGAACACGCTATTTTCCGCGCCGACGGCGGTGCGTGTCCTGAAACGCCAGGACCCCGCGCTGCTAAAGCGCCATGACCTGTCCAGCCTGCGCGCCGTGTACCTGGCGGGCGAGCCGCTGGATGAGCCCACCGCCCACTGGATATCGGAAGGCCTGGGCAAGCCCATCATCGACAATTACTGGCAGACCGAATCCGGCTGGCCCATCCTGTCGGCCCAGCCGGGAGTGGAGCGCGTGCCGACCCGTTTCGGCAGCCCGTCTTTCCCGGTCTACGGGTTCGATGCGCGCATCGTCAGCGAATCCTCGGGCGAAGACCTGGGGCCGGACGAGAAGGGCGTGGTGGCGATCGTGCCGCCGCTGCCGCCGGGCGCGATGTCCACCATCTGGGGCGACGACGCCCGTTTCGTGCAGACGTATTTCACGTCGATCCCCGGCCGCCAGGTGTATTCGACCTTCGATTGGGGGCGGGTGGACGCCGACGGCTACTGGTTCATCCTGGGCCGCACCGACGACGTGATCAACGTGGCGGGCCATCGCCTGGGCACGCGCGAGATCGAGGAATCGGTCAACAGCCATAGCGCCATCGCGGAATGCGCCGTGGTCGGCGTGGCCGACGCGCTCAAGGGGCAGGTCGCCATGGCGTTCGCCGTGTTGAAGAATCCCGCCGGCGCCGAGACGCCGGAAGGGGCAAAGCAGCTGGAAGGCGATATCATGCGGCTAGTGGAAGATCAGCTGGGAGCGGTGGCCAGACCCGCCCGGATCCGGTTTGTGGGTGCATTGCCCAAGACCCGGTCCGGCAAGGTGCTGCGCCGCGCGATCGTCGCGGTATGCGAAGGACGCGATCCCGGAGACCTGACGACCATTGAAGATCCTAACGCCCTGGAACAGATCAAGGAGTCGCTGCAATGAATACCAAACCCGTGCTGAGCGCCGAAGACGTCAAGAAGATCCTCGCCGCGGCCGAAGCACACGCCGTGCAGAACAAATGGGCCGTGACCATTTCGGTGGTCGATGACGGTGGCCATCTGCTGGGCATGCTGCGTCTGGACGGCGCAGCCCCGATCTCGGCGCACATCTCGCCCTCGAAGGCCAAGACCGCCGCGCTGGGCCGCCGTGAATCGCGCATCTACGAAGAGATGATCAACACCGGCCGCGTGTCCTTCCTGTCCGCGCCGCTGATCGACGGCCTGCTCGAAGGCGGCGTGCCGATCACCGTCGACGGTCACGTGGTGGGCGCGGTCGGCGTGTCGGGCGTGAAGTCGACCGAAGACGTGCTGATCGCACAGGCTGGCATCGCCGCGCTGGGCCTGTGAGCCTGCCGCAGCAACCGGGGCCGTCTGCCGACGGTTCCGCGCCGAGCGCCGGGGCAGGGGTCGCAAGTCCCCTGAATCCCGGCGTGGCCAAACGCGAAGTCTGGGCCTGGGCCATGTACGACTTCGCCAATTCCGGCTACACCACCGTGATCCTCACGGCGGTGTTCAGCACCTATTTTGTCGGCGTGGTCGGCGGGCGCGCCCCGTGGGCCACGCTGGCCTGGACCGCGGCGCTGTCGCTGTCCTATCTGCTCATCATGTTGACGATGCCCACGCTTGGCGCCCGCGCCGACGCGAACGGCAGCAAGCGCAGGCTGCTCTACACCAGCACGATCGGCTGCGTGGCCGCGACCCTGGTGCTGACCCAGGCGGGGCCTGGCGACGTCTGGCTGGCGCTGGCCGCCATCGTCGTATCGAACTATTGCTACTGCGTGGGCGAGTCCGTGGTGGCGGCGTTCCTGCCCGAGCTGGCCAGACCCTCGGCGCTGGGACGCGTGTCGGGCTGGGGCTGGAGCTTCGGCTATTGCGGCGGGATGCTCACGCTGGGCCTGTCGCTGGTGGTCGTCACGTTGGCCGAAGCGCGCGGCATGACGGCGGAACACTTCGTGCCCTGGGTCATTGTCGTCACCTGCGCGGTGTTCGCGCTGGCGGCGCTGCCATCCTTTTTTCTCTTGAAAGAGCGCACGCGGCCGCAGGCGGACAAGCCTGAAGCGCTGCACATGCTAAAGCGCCTGGTATACGCCTGGCGCGAGACGGGCCAGCACTTTCCCGAATTCCGCCGCCTGCTGATGTGCATCGCCTGCTATCAGGCGGGCATTTCGGTGGTCATCACGCTGGCGGCGGTGTATGCCTCCGAAGTCATGGGCTTCACGACGCCGCAGATCATGCTGCTGGTGTTCACGGTGAACATCGGCGCGGCGCTGGGCGCGTTCTCATTCGGCTATGTGCAGGACCGCATTGGCCACAAGCCCGCCCTGGCCATCACGCTGTGCGGCTGGATCGTGATGGTGCTGGTCGCCTATGCGGCGACGACGGCGCCGGTGTTCTGGGTGGCCGCCACGCTGGCCGGCCTGTGCATGGGCACGACCCAAAGCGCGGGCCGCGCGATGACGGGCGCGTTGGCGCCCGCCGGCCGCCTGGCCGAGTTCTTCTCGTTGTGGACCTTCGCCGTGCAACTTGCCGCGGTGATCGGTCCGCTGACGTATGGCCTGGTGACCTGGGGCACGCACGGCGACCACCGCCTGGCCATTCTCGTGACCGGCCTGTTCTTCGTGGGCGGCCTGGCCCTGCTGTCGCGCGTGGACATGAAGCGCGGCCTGGCCCGCCGTCCCGCCGTCTGATCGCGCGCCACGCCACTGCCTGCCGCGGCCGCGGCCGGGCTGCTATCCTTATGAACTGCCTTGGATGCGTCGCGTGTCACGCGACGCATCCAGCGGATTGCTTTGCACTGCTATGCAGGTGCGTTGTCAGCTTGTTCGTGCCGCTGGGTTCGACGCCGTTTCGGTGTTGCCCCCCCGCGCCGGCGCTGTCAGGTCTTTCGCGTTCACATGCGCATGCGGGCTCCGGCCCGCATTTTGCGTAAGGTGCCCGTAAGAGCGCGGCGATACGGTGGCGGGTGGGTAATAAAACAGCGGCACAAACAAACAGAATCACCGATTGGAGACAAGATCATGTCGAATGCCATTGAGTCCGTACTGGTAGAAACCCGCGTCTTTCCGCCGCCCGAGCGTGCGGCGCAGGGCGCGGCGATTCCCAGCATGGACGCCTACAACGCGTTGTGCGCCCAGGTCGAAAACGATTTTGACGGCTTCTGGGCCGGCCAGGCCCGCGACAACCTGACGTGGACCAAGCCGTTCACGCAGGTGCTGGACGAATCCGACGCCCCGTTCTACCGCTGGTTCGGCGACGGCGAGCTGAACGTCTCGGCCAACTGCCTGGACGTGCACCTGACCAACGGCAACGCCGACAAGACCGCCATCATCTTCGAAGGCGACGACGGCACCGTGAACAAGGTCAGCTACCGCGAACTGCTGGCGCGCGTGTGCCGCTTCGCCAACGGCTTGACCGCGCTGGGCTACAAGAAGGGCGACCGCGCCATCATCTACATGCCCATGTCGATCGAAGCCGTGGTGGCCATGCAGGCCTGCGCGCGCCTGGGCGTGACGCATTCGGTGGTGTTCGGCGGCTTCTCGGCCAAGAGCCTGCAAGAGCGCATCGTGGACGTGGGCGCATCGCTCGTCATCACCGCCGACGAGCAAGTGCGCGGCGGCAAGACCATCCCGCTGAAAGTCGCGGTGGAAGACGCCATCGCGATGGGCGGCTGCGAAGCCGTGTCGAAGGTCATCGTGTACCGCCGCACGGGCGGCAAGGTCCAATGGACCGAAGGCCGCGACCTCTGGATGCACGACGTCGAAGCGGGCCAGCCCGACACCTGCGAGCCCGTGCCGGTCAACGCCGAGCATCCGCTCTTCATCCTCTATACGTCCGGTTCCACCGGCAAGCCCAAGGGCGTGCAGCACTCCTCGGCAGGCTATCTCCTGTGGGCGCTGCTGACCGTGAAGTGGACGTTCGACGCCCGCAAGGACGATGTCTACTGGTGCACGGCCGACGTGGGCTGGGTCACCGGCCACACCTACATCACCTATGGCCCGCTGGCCGCCGGCCTGACCCAGGTCGTGTTCGAAGGCGTGCCGACCTACCCGAACGCCGGCCGCTTCTGGGACATGATCGCGCGTCACAAGGTCACGACGTTCTATACCGCGCCCACCGCCATCCGGTCGCTGATCAAGGCATCCGAAGCGACGCCCGACGCCCATCCGAAAAACTACGATCTGGACAGCCTGCGCATCATCGGCACCGTGGGCGAGCCCATCAACCCCGAAGCCTGGATCTGGTATCACAAGAACGTCGGCCGCGAACGTTGCCCGATCGTGGACACGTGGTGGCAGACCGAGACCGGCGGCCACATGATCACCCCGCTGCCGGGCGCCACGCCGACCAAGCCGGGCTCGTGCACGCTGCCGCTGCCGGGCATCGCCGCGGCCATCGTGGATGAAACCGGCGGAGACGTCGACAAGGGCAATGGCGGGTTCCTCGTCATCAAGCGTCCGTGGCCCGCGATGATCCGCAATATCTGGGGCGACCCGGAACGCTTCAAGAAGAGCTACTTCCCGTCGGAACTTCGCGGCTATTACCTGGCCGGCGACGGCGCGCAGCGCGATGCGGACGGCTACTTCTGGATCATGGGCCGGATCGACGACGTGCTGAACGTGTCGGGCCACCGCCTGGGCACGATGGAAGTCGAATCGGCGCTGGTGGCGCACGAGCTGGTGGCGGAAGCCGCCGTGGTGGGCCGCCCGGACGACACGACCGGCGAAGCCGTGGTGGCGTTCGTGGTGCTGAAGCAGGCGCGTCCGGAAGGCGAAGAGGCGCAGGCCATCGCCAAGCTGTTGCGCGACTGGGTGGCCAAGGAGATCGGCCCCATCGCCAAGCCCAAGGACATCCGCTTCGGCGACAACCTGCCCAAGACGCGTTCGGGCAAGATCATGCGCCGCTTGCTGCGCGTGGTGGCCAAGGGCGAGGAAGTCACGCAGGACGTGTCCACGCTGGAGAATCCTGCCATCCTGGAACAGCTGGCCAAGCCCCTGTAAACGCATCCGGCCCGGACGGGCCGCAGCCTCGCAGCGCGAGGGGAGCATAATGTCAGACGCCCGCACCGGTAATCGCCGGTCCGGGCGTCTTTTCTTTTTCGCACCTTTTACTTGAATGGAGCCAAGGACGTGAGCCGCAGCAGTTTTGATCGCGCCGGATTAGCACTGATGCTCAGCACCATCGTGGTCTGGGCAGGCAGTTGGATCGCGATGAAACTGATCGTGCCCTACATCGGCCCGTTCGACTTCGTGGCGCTGCGCTACGTGACGGGCAGCATCGTGCTGTTCGCGCTGGCGATCGCCACGCGCCGGCCGCTGGCCATGCCGCCGTGGAAGCTGACGCTGCTGATCGGATTGACGCAGACGGCGGGGTTCCAGGGGTTCGTGCAGACGGCGCTGGTGTCGGGCGGCGTGGGCAAGGTGTCGCTGATGGCTTACACCATGCCGTTCTGGGTAGTGCTGTTCGCCTGGTGGCTGCTGGGCGAACGCCCGTCGATTCGGCACGGACTGGGCATCGGCCTGGCGGCGATCGGGCTGGTCTGTTTCGTGGAGCCCTGGAATGGCCTGGGCGACATCCGTCCCGTGCTGCTGGGCCTGGGCAGCGGCCTGTGCTGGGGCGTGGGTACCGTGCTGTCCAAGCGGATGTTCGAACGCCATGCGCCCGATGTGATGACGTTCACCGCCTGGCAGATGCTGTTCGGCGGGCTGGTGATGGTGCCTGTGGCCTATCTTGTGCCGCAGATGACCGCGCAATGGGGCTGGCCGCTCTGGACCGGC
Source organism: Achromobacter sp. (assembly GCF_057314935.1). Taxonomy (NCBI): domain Bacteria; kingdom Pseudomonadati; phylum Pseudomonadota; class Betaproteobacteria; order Burkholderiales; family Alcaligenaceae; genus Achromobacter; species Achromobacter sp. Next base: position 39,952 of record NZ_DBHKZA010000046.1, on the reverse strand, counting down.
ATGACCTACATCGTGCTGATCGCCACGGCGGCCGGCTGGCTGCTGTGGCTGCAGGTGGTGCGCCGCGTGCCCGCCTCGATCGCCGGGCTGTCCAGCCTGGGCGTGCCGGTGGTCGCCATGCTGCTGGCCTGGGCGATCCTGTCCGAACGCCCCTCGTGGGGCGAAGTGGGCGGCATGGTCCTGATCCTGGCCGGCATCTTCATCGTCAGCCGCGCGGCGCCGGCGGCACGCGCTTCGTGACCCGGCCTGCCGGCAAACCGCCACCGATACCTCCCCCAAAAAACTCCATTCCCTATCCAAGGACTTCCCATGATCGATCTGCGTAGCGACACTGTCACACGGCCTTCGGCGGCCATGTTGCAGGCGATGGTTTCCGCCCCGTTGGGCGACGACGTGATGGGCGACGATCCCACCGTGATCCGGCTGCAGGCGGCCGTGGCCGAGCGCGCGGGCAAGGCGGCAGGCCTGTTCTTTCCGTCCGGCACGCAAAGTAACCTGGCCGCGCTGATGGCGCATTGCGAGCGGGGCGACGAATACCTGGTTGGGCAACAGGCCCACACCTACAAGTACGAAGGCGGCGGCGCGGCGGTGCTGGGCAGCATCCAGCCGCAACCGATCGAGCACGCGGAAGACGGTTCGCTGCCGCTGGAAAAGCTGGCCGCGGCGGTCAAACCGTTGGGCGACGCGCATTTCGCCCGCACCCGGCTGCTGGCGTTGGAGAACACGTTCCACGGCAAGCTGATTCCGGCCGCCTACATCCAGGCGGCGACGGCATGGGCGCGGGAGCAGGGCCTGGGCACGCACCTGGATGGCGCGCGCGTGTTCAACGCGGCCGTGGCAAGCGGAAAGCCCTTGGCCGACCTTTGCCAGCCGTTCGATTCGGTGTCCATCTGCTTTTCAAAGGGCCTGGGCGCGCCGGTAGGCTCCGTGCTGGTGGGCAGCCAGGAGCTGATCGAACGCGCGCGCCGTTGGCGCAAGATGCTGGGCGGCGGCTTGCGCCAGTCCGGCGTGCTGGCCGCCGCGTGCCTGTACGCGTTGGAGCACAACGTCGAACGGTTGGCCGATGACCACGAGAACGCCCGCGCGCTGGCCGAAGGCTTGCGCGGCATTGCCGGCGTCAAGGTCTTGAGCCAGGACACCAATATGCTGTTCGTGGAATTCGAGCCGGCACGCTGCGAGGCATTGACGGCCGCGCTGGCCAAGGACGATATCCAGATGCGCGCTGTCTACGGCGGACCGACGCGGCTGGTGACGCACCTGGACGTGTCCGCCGATGACGTGCGGCGGGTCGTCCAGGCCGTGGCACGCCATCTGGCCTGAGCGGCGCGCAGCGGATCAGGCGCCAGCGCGCAGCACGTCCGCCAGTACCGTGAACAGTTCGTCGATCTGGGCGCGTTCGATGATGAGCGGGGGCGACAGCAGCATCGTGTCGCCCGCCGATCGGATCAGGCATCCGCGTTCCAGGCAGGCGTTGTGCACCGCATAGGCGCGCTGGCCGGGCTGGCCTTCCAGCGGCGCCAGTTCGATCGCGGCCAGCAGGCCGATGTTGCGGATGTCGACCACATGCGGCAGCCCCTTCAGGCTGTGCGCCGCATCTTCCCAGTAGCGTGACAGTTCCTGGCTGCGTTGGAACAATCCTTCGCGGCGGCAGAGGTCCAGCGTCGCCAGGCCGGCGGCGCACGCGACGGGATGGCCCGAATAGGTGTAGCCGTGCGCAAGCTCGATGGCGCTTTCGGGCCCTTGCATGAACGCGTCGTACACGTGCTGCTGCACCAGTGTCGCGCCCATCGGGATGGCGCCGTTGGTCAGGCCCTTGGCGCTGGTGATGATGTCCGGCTTGACGCCGAAGAAGGACGACGCGAAGGCGCCGTCGATGCGCCCGAACGCGCAGATCACTTCATCGAAAATCAGCAGGATGCCGTGCGCATCGCAGATCTCGCGCAGCCGCTGCAGATAACCGCGGGGCGGCACGATCACGCCGGTGGAGCCGGCTACCGGTTCGACGATGACCGCGGCGATGGTCGAGGCGTCATGCAGCGCCACGATGCGCTCCAACGTATCGGCCAGGTGGGCGCCCCAGTCCGGCTGGCCGCGCGTATAGGCCATCTGCTGGCGGTCATAGGTGTGCGGCAGGTGGTCCACATAGGGCAGCAGATTGCCGAAGGGCTTGCGGTGCCCGCCGATGCCCGACACGGACAATCCCCCGAAGCCCACGCCGTGGTACGAGCGTTCGCGCCCGATCAGCCGCACGCGCTGGCCTTGGCCGCGCGCCCGGTGGTAGCCCAGCGCGATCTTCAGTGCGGTGTCGACCGCTTCCGAGCCCGAGTTTGAAAAGAACACGTTGGAAAAGCCCGCGGGCGCTTCGGCGCATAGCGCGTCGGCCAGCTCGAAAGCCAGCGGGTGGCTCATCTGGAAGGAGGGCGCGTAATCCAGTTCGTACGCCGTGCGCGAGATCGCTTCGACGATTTCGGGCCGGCGATGGCCCGCATTCACGCACCACAAGCCGGCAATGCCGTCCAGCACGCGGCGGCCGTCGGGCCGAATGTAGTGCATGCCCTCGGCAGCGGTGAACAGCACCGGATCCCGCTTGACGCGCCGGTTGGCGGTAAAGGGCATCCAGAAGGCATCGAAATGGGGGGCGGAGGTGGGGAGCGACGGCATGGGCGATCCTGCGGGGGTCAGTTCAGGTTCGCTTATTTTGTATTAAATATTAGATAAATACAATATGGTCGGCGACGTAGCGGCGAGCGCCGGCCCGCCGGGTAGCGTGGCGCGGAAAGCGGGGCGCGGCGGGTCAGGAGGCTTGCAGCGAGGCCTTCAGGTGGCGGCGCATCAATTGCGCGGCCCATTCCTGGTCGCCCGCTTCCACGGCTTCGATGATCTGCAGGTGTTCGCTGCTGGAGTTGACGAAGCGGGCGTCGCGATAGAACGCGGCATGCTCTTCCAGGCGGCGCAACTGGTTCTGCTGCTGCACCGCCTGCAGGATGTAGCGGTTGCCCGAGAAGCGGGCCAGCAGCTCGTGGAAGGACGCGTTCAGTCCGAAGAAATCGGTGGCCGAAATGTCGGCGTCGGCGCGCTGGATCAGCGCTTCGTGCGCGGCGCGCATGCGCGCCAGCGCCGGCTTGTCGACACGGAAGGTGGGTTCCAGCAAGCCGGCGCATTCGATGGTCATGCGGAAGCGGTAGCTCTCGCCAAGCGCTTCGGCGCTTTCCAGCGAGGGCGCGAACTGCCAGCCATGCCCTTTGCGCTTTTCGATCAGGCCGTCGGCGGACAGCTGCAGAAGCGTCTTGGCCAGGACGCTGCGCGGCGCGCCGTAGCGTTGGAGCAGCTCGCGTTCGGTGAAGGTTTCGGGCAGGCCGCGCGAGGCGCGCTCGTCGATCAGCCGGCGGTAGAGCTCGTTTTGGGTGGGGCCCGCGCCTTCGAACACCGGGGCGCCGGCGGCCGCGTTGTCCGCCACGGTGTAGCCGCTGTTGGGACGGTGCGTGATCAGGCCTTGGGCGGCCAGCAGGCGCAGCGCGCCGCGCACCGGCGTGCGCGACACCTTGTAGGCCGCGGCCAGGGCCTCTTCGGAAAGATGGTCGCCCGGCGGGTAGCGCCGCGCCACGATGTCCTCAGCGATATGGCGCGCCAGATCGACTTGCAGCGGCGTGGGGCGGGCGGGGGCGGCAGAGGACATGGCGCGTCGGCGAAACGGAAAAGGCGGCGGAGAGGCAATGGTACCGGAGACCCGCAGGCCGTTGCAGAGGGGGTGATGGCTCCGTAATATGAACTTTAATTGAATTTAGTACAACGTGATGCTGTTCGAGGGCTGATCAGCCGTGATGGCGGCGGCTGTCGGAGGGGGCTTCGTCGCGCTCGGCCATGCCGTAATCGCGCAGCACCTGCGCCACGCGCAACCGATAGTTCTGGAACACGCCACCGCGTCCTGCTTCCTGCGCGCGGCGGTGCGATTCCAGCGATCGCCAGCGCTTGACGGCGTCTTCATCCCGCCAGAACGACAACGACAGCAGCTTGCCCGCGTGGGTCAGGCTCTGGAAGCGTTCGACGGAGATGAATCCGTCGATGGCCTTCAGCTCGTCAATCAGGCTTGCGGCGATGTGCAGATAGGGATCGGGGTTGCCGTTGGCGGGCTCGACTTCGAATATCACGGCGATCATGGCGTGGGTTCCTTTGAAAACGCAAACTGCGGCACGCGTGCATTGGGCAGCGGCCGATAACGGAAATGGGAGGCCAGGGCGGCGGGGTCGACCCCGGCTTGCAGCAGATGCGCCAGCGCGCCCG
>NZ_DBHKZA010000046.1:24767-35571 GCF_057314935.1 Achromobacter sp. | reverse complement strand
GAGGCCAGGGCGGCGGGGTCGACCCCGGCTTGCAGCAGATGCGCCAGCGCGCCCGTGGCGTGGTGCCGCGCCAGGCTGTGGCCGGGGCAGGCATGGCCCTGCGCCCCTGTGCCGGGCGCCCCTATGCCGGGCGCCCCTATGCCGGGCGCCCCTATGCCGGGCGCCCCGAACGTCCAGCCGGCATCTGGTTGGACCGTTGCGGCGGCAGCCAGCACCAGCAGCACGGTCTGGCCGGCCTCGACCTGCTGGCCGCCGATCGTGATCGTGTCGGCCAGGAATCGCCGCGTGTTGTGCACGGGCGGATCGTGGCGGAGGACGTGGTCGAGGATCGCCGGGGCGTCGGCGCGGGCCGCGCCGGCGGACAGGCCGCGCCGGCCGATATGGACCAAGGCGTTGCCCAGCAGCCCGGCGCCGGCCTCGCAGGACTGGAACAGCAGGCCGGCAAGGTTCGCCGCCATCATGGCAGCCGGGACCTCCGCGCGCGCGCCATCCTCGCGCAGCGTCCGTAACGCGGGGGAGGCGTCGCCAGCAAGCAGCAAGGATTCCAGGCGGGATTGCAGCGCCTGGGCGGCCGCGTGTCCGGCGACAATCGCATCGGCGCTGGCCGTGGCGGGCAGGGCGGCCAGGAAGACGGCGATCTGCGTCGCGCTGTCGGCCTGTAACGCGGCGCCCAACCCCAGGAAGGCCGCTTGCGCGTGGACGGGTGCGGCGGTGAGGTAGCGGTCCACGTCGGCGGCATCCCCGGCCGGTACCGCGGGCCAGAACGGCGTACAGGGCCGCGAGCCTTGTTCGTGAATGAACGTCGCCAGCAAGGCCTTCAGCCGCGTGTGCAAGGCGCTGTCGTTCATGCGCACGAAACGGCTGAACAGTTCGCCGGCAGGGCCTGGACACAAGCCCCGGGGCACGGGTTCGGACGGGGGGCGCACACGGGCGGCCGGGTCACGCATGACGGCCAGGATCGTGTCCGGATGGCTGGCGACCCACAGGCCCAGCGTCTCATCCCGATACAGCGGCCTCTCGCGCGCCAGCGCGGCGTAGTAGGGGTAAGGGTCGGGATGCGTGACGGCAAGCAGGGGATGGGCGGGAAGCATGGCGTGGTCGGCGGTGGGTCTGGCCGCCAGTATCCGCCGCCCGCGCACGCAACGATTCGGCGCCGGACGAACTATGCCTGCGTCGTACCGGCGTCGGCCAGCAGCGCCGCGTACCCCGCTCGTGAATCCGGCCACCGCAGCGTGAATCCGCTTGCCCGCAGGCGGGCATTGCTGAGCTTCTTGCTGCCCACGTTCGCCGGGGCGGGCGCGATGCGCGGCGCGGGCGCCCCGGCCATCGCCGCCAGGTCGGCGTACAGCGCATGCAGCGGCAGCGGCGTGTCGTCGCAGCCGATGTAGACGGGATCGACGTCAGGCAGCAGCGCCAGATGCACGACCGCCGCGGCGGCGTCGTCGATATGAATGCGGTTGGCCCAATGCTCGGGCTGGACGGGCGCGCCCGCCGCCCCGCTGCGCAGCCGCTCGATCAATTGCAGGCGGCCCGGCCCATACAGGCCCGCCAGCCGCAGCGACGTGGACGACAGGCCGCGCGCGGCCAGCGCCGCCTCGGCCTCCAGCAGCACGCGGCCGTTGAAACCTTGCGGAGCGGGCGGGGTGTCTTCATTCACCCAACCGCCTTCGTGTTCGCCATAGACCGCGCTGGACGACACGAACACAACGCGCTGAAGGCGCGACGCGTCCAGCGTATCCAGCACGGTTTGCAGGCCGTCGATGAAGACGCCCCGGTAGACCGACGCGTCGCGCGAGCCTGGGGCGGGAAGGTGGATCAACCGGGTCACGCCCGCCGGCAGGGCGGGCAGGCTGGCGGGCTGCGTGATGTCGCCTTGCAGCCACCGGATGCCGCTGTCGTCGTCCTTGGGGGGATGGCGGCGCAGCGCATGGACCTCGTCGCCGCGCGCCAGGAAGCGCCGGGCGACGCGTTGGCCCAGGTCGCCGCAGCCAATGAGAAGTACGCGTTCGGTCATGGAGGTCACCTGAAAAATGAAAAAGCGCCCCAAGGGGCGCCTTGTGGCGGGGCGGGGCCCGGCCGGATCACATGCCGCTGTACACCGGCCCTTCGCCGCCTTGCGGCGCCACCCAGACGATGTTCTGGGTCGGGTCCTTGATGTCGCAGGTCTTGCAGTGCACGCAGTTCTGCGCGTTGATCTGCAGGCGGTCGTCGCCGTGGTCGTCCTTGATGAACTCGTACACGCCGGCCGGGCAGTAGCGCGATTCCGGGCCGCCGTACTTGGCCAGGTTGATGCTGACCGGCACCGACGGGTCCTTCAACGTCAGGTGGATGGGCTCGTTTTCCTCATGGTTGGTGTTCGAGATGAACACCGAGCTGAGCTTGTCGAAAGTGAGCTTGCCGTCGGGCTTGGGATAGTCGATGCGGGCGCATTCCGATGCCGGTTGCAGACAGGCGTGGTCGGGCTTGCTGTGGCGCAGGGTCCAGGGCATCTTGCCCTTGAGCAGCAGTTGCTCGACGCCGGTCATCACGGTGGCGATGGTGCGGCCCTTCTTGAACCACTGCTTGAAGTTGCGGGCCTTGTTCAGTTCGGCGTGCAGCCACGAGGCCTCGAACGCCTTCGGGTAGGCAGTCAGCTCGTCCTGGCGGCGGTCGGCCACCAGGGCGTCGAACGCCGCTTCGGCGGCCAGCTTGCCGGATTTGATGGCCGCATGGCTGCCCTTGATGCGGGACGCGTTCAGGAAACCGGCTTCGCAGCCGACCAGCGCGCCGCCCGGGAACGTCAGCTTGGGCAGCGACAGCAGGCCGCCGGCCGTGATGGCGCGGGCGCCGTAGGCGATGCGCTTGCCGCCTTCGAACGTGCCGCGGATGGCCGGGTGCGTCTTGTAGCGTTGGAATTCGTCGAACGGCGAGAGCCACGGGTTGGCGTAGTCCAGGCCGACGATCATGCCCACGGCGACCAGATTGTTGTCCAGGTGGTACAGGAACGAGCCGCCATAGGTGTCGGAATCCAGGGGCCAGCCAGCCGTGTGGATGACGAGTCCCGGCTTGGATTGCGCCGGGTCGACTTCCCACATTTCCTTGATGCCGATGCCGTAGGCCTGCGGATCGCGGCCGTCGTCCAGCTTGAAGCGTTCGATCAGTTGGCGGCCCAGTTGGCCGCGCGCGCCTTCGCCGAACACCGTGTAGCGGGCATGCAGTTCCATGCCGGGCTGGTAGTGGTCGGTGTGCGAGCCGTCGCGGGCCACGCCCATGTCGCCGGTGGCCACGCCGCGCACGGCGCCGTTTTCGTCGTACAGCACTTCAACGGCGGCGAATCCGGGGAAAATGTCCACGCCCAGCGCTTCGGCTTGTTCGCCCATCCACTTGACGACGTCGCCCAGACGGACGATGTAGTTGCCTTCGTTGTGAAAACAGGGCGGCAGCAGCCAGTTGGGCGTGGCGCGCGCGCCCGTCTGGGACAGGAACAGGAACTTGTCCTGCGTGACGGGCACGTTCAGCGGCGCGCCTTTCTCCTTCCAGTCGGGGATGAGCTCGGTCAATGCCAGCGGGTCCATGACGGCGCCGGACAGGATGTGCGCACCCAGTTCCGCCCCTTTCTCAAGGACGCAGACGCCGATCTCCTGATTCTTTTCAGCGGCCAGCTGCTTTAGACGGATTGCGGTGGCCAGGCCGGCGGGTCCACCGCCAACCACGACCACGTCATATTCCATCGACTCGCGTTCAGACATTTGCAAAGCTCCCCGTATGTATTCCATATATGGCTGGAAGTATTATCGGCGATTGTATTGCAGGCGGAGGCCATGCACGCCTTCGTATTTCTTTTAGCCTTCAGGAGTAATTGGTGAACCCGGACAATCTGTCTGCGCGGATTCTGGCGGTGGGCGATACCCATCAGGTGGAATTGCCTTTGCGTTGGGGCGATTCAGACGCCTTGAATCATCTGAACAACACGCTGTATTTCCGCCTCATGGAAGAGGCGCGCATGCAGATCCTGTACGACGCGGGCTTCGAGCTGCCTGCGGACAACGGCGCCATCCTGGCCCATGCCTCGTGCGATTTCCTGCGCCCGCTGACCTATCCGGCGACCGTGCGCGTCACGCACAAAGTGACCCGCATCGGCCGTTCCAGCGCGGAATTCGAGCTGCTGCTGGAGAAGGTCGGCGACGATGCCGGCCCCTATGCCCGCGGGCGCAACGTGCTAGTCTGGATGGACTACGTGGCCAATACGTCCGCACCGTGGCCGCAGGAAGTGCTGGCGCAGATGGGCACGCAGTTCAAGGCAGCCGCCTGAGGGCGGGCAATCCCGCAGGGGCCATCCTCCGAAAGCCCGCGCGGAATTGGCCGTCATGCCGTTAAAATCAAGCGCAAAACCAGAATAGAAATAAAGGGGCGCGCCACCCTCGGCGCCGCGACCCAGAGACATCGGGCAATGTCGCGATGCCGTCTGGGGCCGACGCCGGCAGCCGCGCTCCAAGGAAAGACAGGGCCCTCCCCGAATTTCTTGATCCCCATGCGGGACGGCCGCGCAAGCGGCGGGGCGGGCACTCTTGAGTTCGACCTTAACTAGGAGTTGGAGCGATGGACAAGGTTTTTGCAAGCGCCCAGGAGGCGCTGGCAGGCATCGTCAAGGACGGTCAGATGATCGCCGTGGGCGGTTTCGGCCTGTGCGGTATTCCCGAGGCCCTGATCGCCGCGCTGCGCGATTCGGGCGTGAAGGATTTGACGTGCATCAGCAACAATGCGGGCGTCGACGGTTTCGGCTTGGGCCAGTTGCTCAATACGCGCCAGGTCCGCAAGATGATCGCGTCCTACGTGGGCGAGAACAAGGAATTCGAACGCCAGTTCCTGTCGGGCGAACTCGAGCTTGAGTTCACCCCGCAAGGCACGCTGGCCGAGAAGCTGCGCGCCGGCGGCGCGGGCATTCCCGCGTTCTTCACGCGCACCGGCGTGGGCACCATCGTGGCCGACGGCAAGGAAATCCGCGAATTCGACGGCCAGCAATACGTGATGGAGCGTTCGCTGGTGCCGGACGTGTCGCTGGTCAAGGCGCACATCGCCGACCGCAGCGGCAACCTGGTGTTCCGCAAGACGGCCCGCAACTTCAACCCGAACGTCGCCATGGCCGGCAAGTTCACGGTGGTCGAGGTTGAAGAGATCGTTGACACCGGCAGCCTGGATCCCGATCAGATCCACCTGCCCGGCATCTATGTGCAACGGATCGTGCTGAACACGACGCCGGAAAAGCGCATCGAACAACGCACCACTCGCCCGGCCTAAGGAGAAGACGACATGGCATGGTCCCGCGATGAAATGGCGGCGCGCGCCGCGCGCGAGCTGCAAGACGGTTTTTATGTGAACCTGGGTATCGGCCTGCCGACCCTGGTGGCCAACCACGTGCCCAAGGGCGTGGAAGTGTGGCTGCAATCCGAGAACGGCCTGCTGGGCATCGGCCCGTTCCCCACCGATGACGAAGTCGACGCTGACCTGATCAACGCCGGCAAGCAGACGGTGACGACGTTGCCGGGCTCGTCGATCTTCTCGTCGGCGGACTCGTTCGCGATGATCCGGGGCGGCAAGATCAACCTGGCCATCCTGGGCGCGATGCAGGTGTCCGAAAAGGGCGATCTGGCCAACTGGATGATCCCGGGCAAGATGGTCAAGGGCATGGGCGGCGCGATGGATCTCGTGGCCGGCGTCGGCCGCGTCGTAGTCCTGATGGAGCACGTGGCCAAGAAGAAGGACGGCACCGAAGACATCAAGCTGCTGCCCGAATGCAACCTGCCGCTGACCGGCGTGGGCGTCGTCGACCTGATCATCACCGACCTGGGCGTGATGGAAGTCACCGAAGGCGGATTGAAGCTGCTGGAAACGGCGCCGGGCGTGACGGTGGACGAGATCCAGTCCAAGACGCTGGCCAAGCTGGACGTGTCGGCCGTCAAATAAACGGCTGCCGTTGTTCAGGTAAAGACGCCCCGCAAGGGGCGTTTTTCATTGGGGGCTAGGCGGTTTCGTCCAGCCGCATCCCTATGTGCGGAATGCCGTCTTCGATGTACTCGTCCGTGACCTGCACGAAGCCGTGTCCGCCGTAGTAATTGCGCAGGCGGGCCTGCGCGCCCAGGTACATGGCGCGGCCGGGCCAGCGCTGGCGCACTTCCTGCATGGCATGGCGGATCAATTCGTGGCCCAGGCCCTGGCCGCGCGTCCAGGGCGCGGTGATGACGCGGCCGATCTCGATCTGCCCGTCTTTCTGCGACGGGTCCAGCATCCGGCAATAGGCGGCCAACTGGCCGTCCTGCCAGGCCATCAGGTGGCACGTCTGGCCGATCAGGTCCTTGCCGTCGACGTCCTGGAAGATGCATTGCTGTTCGATGACGAAGACTTCCGTGCGCAGGCGCAGGATCGCGTAGATCTCCGGCACGGTCAGGTCCTGGTGGGGTTTGCAGATCCAATCGGGCATTGCGTCAATCCAAGTCGGCAAGGGGCAAAAAAGGTGGGGGAAAGCAGGGCGCCGTTAGCGTACCTCAAACCGGCCCCGTTTCTTTTGATGCACTGTTACATAAATTCACGGGTATACCCTTACTATGAAAATGAATTTTCTTATCTAAAATTTGTGTGTAAACAGATTTACACAATCCTCCGCTAAGACCCATCCCCCATCGATGAACAAGGCCGCACTTACGATCGCTGATCGGATCGCCCGGGCTCAGCCCGCGCTGAGCCGGACGCAGCACAAGATGGCCGAATACGTGCTGGCGCACCAGTTCCGCGCCGCCACGATGACCATCGACGAGTTCGCGGCGGCGGTGGGGGTGTCGGTGGCCACGGCGAACCGCTTCGCGCGGGCGCTCGACCTTCCTGGCTATCCGCAATTCCGCGCCGAACTGGCGCGCGGATTCGAAGCCGCGCTGGAACCCGTCGAAAAGCTGCGTACCGAACTGGCGCATTCCGCCAGCGCCGTGCAGATCTTCGCCGCCACGCTGGAAGAAGACATCCGCAACGCGCAGCGCAACCTGCAATCGCTGGATTCGGCCGCCTGTGAGCAGGCGGTCGAAGCCATCCTGGCTGCCGACCGCGTGTTCATCATCGGTTTCGGCGCCAGCGGCTTTTTGGCCGGCCTGCTGCAACGCGGCCTGTGCATGAGCCTGCATTCCGTCGAATCGCTGGCCGGCCCCGGCGGCGTGTCGCATGCTGCGCGTCAGATGTCGCGCATGACGGCCAAGGACCTGGTGATCGCTATCGGTTTCCCGCGCTATCTGGCCGACACGGTGACGCTGGCCGCCGCCGCCAAGCAGGCCGGCGTGCCCGTCCTGGTGCTGACCGACAAACCCACGTCTCCGCTGGCGCCCACGGCATCCGTCGTGCTCTACGCGTTTTCCGCGCGCCAGCTGATCCCCAATTCCGAAACCGCCGCGCTGGGGCTGATCGAAGCCCTGTCCGCCGCGGTGGCCTATCGGGCCAAGAATTCCGTCGCGGCCGCGGCTGGGGTGACCCAGTCTGTGATGCCGTGGCTTATCCATGGAGTAGGTAAACGATGATTCAACCCGTGATTGCCATTCACGGTGGCGCCGGCGCGATGTCCCGCGCGGCCATGTCGCCCGAGAAAGAACAGGAATACCTGGCCGCCCTGGAGTCGATCCTGACCGCCGGCCAGGCCGTGCTGGCCAACGGCGGCAGCGCGATTGACGCCGTCACCGAAGCCGTGCGCCTGCTGGAAGATTGCCCCTTGTTCAACGCCGGCCACGGCGCCGTGTTCACCAGCGCGGGCACCCACGAGCTGGACGCCGCCATCATGGACGGCGCCACGCTGCGTTCGGGCGCCATCGCCAACGTGAACTGCGTGCGCAACCCGGTGTTCGCCGCGCGCAAAGTGATGGAAAACAGCAAGCATGTGCTGTTCGTGGGCGAGGGCGCCGAAGCCTTCGCCAAGGAACAGGGCCTGGACATCGTCGATCCGTCGTATTTCTCGACCGAAGCCCGCCGCGAGCAACTGCTGCGCGTGCAACGCGAAACGCCGGACGCCGCCGTGCTGGACCACGACGGCCAAGCCTTGGTCGCACGTGGCCAGCCCGCGCCGGCCGACCCGCTGGACGCCGACAAGAAGTTCGGCACGGTGGGCGCGGTGGCCGTGGACGCCCAGGGCAACCTGGCGGCCGCCACCTCCACCGGCGGCATCACCAACAAGCAGGTCGGCCGCGTGGGCGATGCCCCGCTGATCGGCGCCGGCACCTATGCCAGCAACAAGACCTGCGCCGTGTCCACGACGGGCACGGGCGAAATGTTCATCCGCATGGTCGCCGCCTATGACGTGGCGGCGCAGATGGAATATTGCGGCGCTTCGCTGGAAACGGCGGCAAACCGCGTCGTCATGGAAAAACTGCCCACCATCGGCGGCAAGGGCGGCCTGGTGGCCGTTGACGCCCAGGGCAATGTGGCCTTGCCGTTCAACACGGAAGGCATGTATCGGGGTTACGCCCGCGTAGGCGAAAAGCCGGTCACCGCCATCTATCGATGAGCGGCGGCGGGTTCTGTATTGATATTGGGGATTAATAAAGATGGTTGATCGCGCAAACAGCCTGGCGCTGCCGGAAAACCGCGTGGTCCAGGTCGACGACCTGACGGTGCGCTTCGTAGGTTCGGAGCGCACGGTCGAAGCCGTGCGCAACCTGTCGTTCCATGTGGACCGGGGTGAAACCCTGGCCATCGTGGGCGAATCGGGTTCGGGCAAGTCGGTGACGTCCCTGGCACTCATGCGTCTGGTGGAACATGGCGGCGGCCGCATCGCCCAGGGCAGCATGGCCCTGCGCCGGCGCAACGGCTCCGTGATCGACCTGGTCGGTTCCAGCCAACGCGTGATGCGCAATGTGCGCGGCGCGGACATGGCCATGATCTTCCAGGAGCCGATGACCTCCTTGAACCCGGTGTTCACGGCCGGCGACCAGATCGCCGAATCGATCCGCCAGCATCAGGGCAAGGATGCCTCAGCCGCGCGCGCCGAGGCGCTGCGCATGCTGGAACAGGTGCGCATCCCGGAAGCCAAATCGGTGCTGGACCGCTACCCGCACCAGTTGTCGGGCGGCATGCGCCAGCGCGTGATGATCGCGATGGCGCTGGCCTGCAAGCCGGCGCTGCTGATCGCCGACGAACCCACCACCGCGCTGGACGTCACCATCCAGGCGCAGATCCTGCAACTGATCCGTCAACTGCAGGAAGAAATGCACATGGGCGTGGTGTTCATCACCCACGACATGGGCGTGGTTGCGGAAGTGGCCGACCGCGTGCTGGTCATGTATCGCGGCGACAAGGTCGAGGAAGGCCCGTCGGAACAGGTTTTCGAGGCCCCCAAGCATTCCTACACCAAGGCGCTGCTGTCGGCGGTGCCGAAGCTGGGCGCCATGGAAGGCACCGATCTTCCCGCGCGGTTCCCGCTGTTGCAGGTGGAAGGCCAGGCGCAGCCTGTGGCCGAACCTGGTGTCACCAGCACGCAGGAAGTGCCGGCCGCCAAGCGCGAGCCGATCCTGAGCGTGCGCAACCTGGTGACCCGCTTCGATCTGCGCGGCGGCATCCTGAGCCGCGTGCAGCGCCGCGTGCATGCCGTGGAACAGGTCAGCTTCGACCTGTTCCCGGGCGAAACGCTGTCGCTGGTGGGCGAATCAGGTTGCGGCAAGTCCACGACCGGCCGTTCGCTATTGCGCCTGGTGGATAGCCAGGGCGGCGAGATCAAGTTCGGCGGGCGCGACATCGTGCGCTTGAAGAACAGCGAGCTGCAATCCCTGCGCCGCGACATCCAGTTCGTGTTCCAGGACCCGTTCGCATCGCTGGATCCGCGCGTCACGGTCGGTTTCTCCATCATGGAGCCGCTGTTGGTGCACGGCGTGGCCAAGGGCCGCGATGCCGAGCGCCGCGTGGCCGAATTGCTGGAGCGCGTGGGCATGCCGCCGGAAATGGCGCAGCGCTACCCGCACGAATTCTCGGGCGGCCAGCGCCAGCGCATCTGCATCGCGCGCGCGCTTGCCCTGAACCCGAAGGTCGTGATCGCCGACGAATCGGTGTCGGCGCTGGACGTGTCGATCCAGGCCCAGATCGTGAACCTGCTGATCGACCTGCAGCGCGACATGGGCATTTCGTTCCTTTTCATTTCGCACGACATGGCCGTGGTGGAACGCGTCAGCCATCGCGTGGCCGTGATGTACCTGGGCCAGATCGTCGAGATCGGCCCGCGCCGCGCCATTTTCGAGAATCCGCAGCACCCGTACACCAAGAAGCTGATGTCGGCCGTGCCGATCGCCGATCCGGCGCGCCGCCACCTGAAGCGCACCTTGCTGTCCGATGAAATCCCCAGCCCCATCCGCAAGCTCGGCGACGAGCCGGTGGTGCAGCCGCTGGTGCAGGTTGGAACCGATCACTTCGTTGCCCGCCATCCGGTCGGCGGCGCGTATTGATTCCGTTGTCGTACTTGTTTTTCTTCCACCAAACCCCCCTAGGGCCTATTAACACTAAAAGGAGCCTCGCATGAGTACTCAAATGAGTGGCTATCAAGGCGCGAAGCGCAGTCGTGGCAGGTCCCCGGCGAGCATTCGCAACGCTGAGAGGCGCTCATTTGAGTACTCACCCTTCGGGCAGGCCGGTAATCGGCCGCCAGGCGTCGTTGCGCCCACCTAGCGTGGCAAAGCCACGCGGCGGCGACCGCGCCTAGCCTGGCGGCCGATTACCGGCCTGTGCGAGGCTCCTTTTAGTGTTAATAGGCCCTTATCCATTATCGGAACCAGGAGTTGCAATGATGAAAGTTCTGCGCCCCACCAAGCTG
>NZ_DBHKZA010000046.1:5161-24667 GCF_057314935.1 Achromobacter sp. | reverse complement strand
TCCATTATCGGAACCAGGAGTTGCAATGATGAAAGTTCTGCGCCCCACCAAGCTGATGGCCGCCGCCGCGGTGGCCTTCGGTGTGCTCACTTCGCCGTTGGCGTTTGCCGCCAAGGACGTGACGTTTGCCGTCTCCATCGCACTGGAAACGCTTGACCCGTACAACACCAACAGCACCCTGAACCAGGCGGCCGGCAAGGCCTACTACGAAGGCCTGTTCGAATTCGACAAGGACCTGAAGGTCCAGAAGGTCCTGGCGACCGATTACACCGTCAGCGAAGACGGCCTGGTCTACACGTTCAAGCTGCGCCCCGGCGTGAAGTTCCATGACGGCACCGACTTCAACGCCGAAGCGGTCAAGATCAACTTCGATCGTCCGGCCAACCCGGACAACCGTCTGTCGCGTTACATCCAGTTCAGCGTCATCGAAAAGATCGACGTGGTTGATCCGCTGACCGTCAAGATCACGCTGAAGAAGCCGTTCTCGGCCTTCATCAACGCGCTGGCCCACCCGGCCGCCATGATGATCTCGCCGGCCGCCCTGGCCAAGTACGGCAAGGAAATCGGCTTCCACCCGGTGGGCACCGGCCCGTTCGAATTCGTCGAATGGAAGCCGGCTGAATACCTGAAGGTCAAGAAGTTCGACGGCTACTGGAAGAAGGGCTACCCGAAGGTCGATACGCTGACCTTCCGTACCGTGACCGACAACAACACCCGCGCCGCCGTGGTGCAGACGGGCGAAGCGCAGTTCGCTTTCCCGGTGCCGTTCGAACAGGCCGCCGTGCTCTCGAAGAACGACAAGCTGGACGTGGTCGACCACAAGAACTCGATCATGGCCCGCTACCTGTCGATGAACACGCAGCAAAAGCCGTTCGACAACGTCAAGGTGCGTGAGGCGATCAACTACGCCATCAACAAGGAAGCCCTGGCCAAGGTCGCTTTCTCGGGCTACGCCACCATCGTCGACGGCGTCGTGCCGACCGGCGTGGACTTCGCGCACAAGACCGGCCCGTGGCCGTACGACATCAAGAAGGCCAAGGCCCTGCTGGCTGAAGCCGGCTACCCCAACGGCTTCGAAAGCCAGCTGTGGTCCGCTTATAACGACGGCACCTCGGTGAAGGTGGTCCAGTTCCTGCAGCAGCAACTGGCGCAAGTCGGCATCAAGGTGTCGGTGGAAGTGCTGGAATCGGGTCAGCGCGTGCAGCGCGTTCAACAGGTGCAAAAGCCTGAAGACGCCAAGGTCCGCATGTACTACGCCGGCTGGTCGTCCTCGACCGGTGAAGCCGACTGGGGCCTGCGTCCGCTCTTGACCACCGCCGCGTTCCCGCCGGTGCTGAACAACGTGTCGTACTACTCGAACAAGTCGGTGGACGACGGCATCCAGGAAGCCCTGGCCACGACCGATCGCGCCAAGAAGACGGAAATCTACAAGAACGTTCAGGAAACCATCTGGAAGGACGCCCCGTGGGCCTTCCTGGTGACCCAGAACAACCTGTATGTGAAGTCGAAGAACCTGTCGGGCGTGTACGTGGAACCGGACACCTCGTTCTGGTTCGGCGACATCGAACTGAAGCAGTAAACCTAGCTTCACTCTCGGGGCCTTCGGGCCCTTGTAAGGCCACATACGGCGGGGGCGCGGTGTCCCCGCCGATGTTGCAGGAATTTCAATGCTGACCTACATCGTCAAACGTCTTTTGGGCATGATCCCCACGCTGCTGCTGGTAGCCGTGGTCGTGTTCCTGTTTGTGCACATGCTTCCGGGCGACCCGGCGCGACTGGCCGCGGGCCAGGAAGCCGACCAGCAAACGGTTGAGCTGGTGCGCAAGGAACTTGGGCTGGATCTGCCCCTGCCGCAGCAGTTCGTGCGCTATTTCAGCCATATGCTGCAAGGCGACCTGGGTACCTCGCTGCGTACCAAGCGCCCCGTCTCGACCGAGATTTCCGACCGCTTCATGCCCACCTTGTGGCTGACGATGGCCAGCATGGCGTGGTCGGTGACTTTCGGCATGATCATCGGGATCGTGTCGGCCGTCTGGCGCAACCGCTGGCCCGACCGCCTTGGCATGACGCTGGCGGTGTCAGGCATCTCGTTCCCCGCGTTCGCGCTGGGCATGATGCTGATGCAGGTGTTCTCCGTGAACCTGGGCTGGTTGCCGACCGTCGGCGCCTCAAGCTGGAAACACTACATCCTTCCGTCCATCACGCTGGGCGCCGCGGTGGCCGCCGTGATGGCGCGCTTCACGCGAGCCTCGTTCGTGGAAGTCATCCAGGAAGACTTCGTGCGGACCGCCCGCGCCAAGGGCCTGACCGAACGCCGCGTCGTGATCAAGCACGCGCTGCGCAACGCGCTGATTCCCGTCGTGACCATGATGGGCCTGCAGTTCGGCTTCCTGCTGGGCGGCTCGATCGTGGTCGAGACCGTGTTCAACTGGCCCGGCCTTGGCCGTCTGCTGGTCGACGCCGTGACCCAGCGCGACTATCCGGTGATCCAGGGCCTGGTGCTGCTGTTCTCGCTGGAATTCATCCTGATCAACCTGATTGTCGACGTGCTCTATGGCGTCATCAATCCCAGTATCCGTTACAAGTGAGGCGGCCATGAGCAATACGACACCCGCCACGACCATCGCCGCCGTTCCCAAGAACGATGTGCGCACGCCCGCCACCGAGTTCTGGCGCAAGTTCAAGAAACAGAAGCTGGGCGTGGGCGCCGGCATCTTCGTCCTGCTGCTGGTCGTGGTCGCGGTCTTCGCGCCGTGGATCGTGCCGTTCGACGCCGAGAACTTCTTCGACTACGACGCGCTGAACGCCGGCCCGTCGTTGACCCACTGGCTGGGCGTGGATTCGCTGGGCCGCGACATCTTCAGCCGCATCGTCATGGGCGCGCGGATCTCGCTGGCCGCGGGCTTCCTGTCGGTCGCCATGGGCGCCGTCGTCGGCACCTTCATGGGCCTGATGGCCGGCTACTACGAAGGCTGGTGGGAACGCATCACGATGCGCATCTCCGACGTGCTGCTGGCGTTCCCCGGGATGCTGCTGGCCATCGGCGTGGTCGCCATCCTGGGCTCCAGCATGGTCAACGTGATCGTGGCCGTGGCCGTGTTCAGCGTGCCGGCGTTCGCCCGCCTGGTGCGCGGCAACACGCTGTCGATCAAGCAGATGACCTATGTCGAAGCGGTCAAGAGCGTGGGCGCGTCCGACTGGACGATCATCATGCGCCACATCCTGCCCGGCACGATCTCGCCGATCGTGGTGTACGGCACGATGCGCATCGGCACGTCGATCATCACTGCGGCCAGCCTGTCCTTCCTGGGCATGGGCGCATCGCCTCCCACGCCGGAGTGGGGCGCGATGCTGAACGAGGCGCGCGCCGACATGGTGATTGCCCCGCACGTGGCGATCTTCCCGGCACTGGCGATTTTCCTGACGGTTCTGGCCTTCAACCTGCTGGGCGATGGCCTGCGCGACGCGCTCGACCCCAAGATCGACCGCAAGTAAATGAGTGCCTCGCCGCGCCGGGCCGCCCCTTTCGGGGGGCAGCTACCCCGAAAGGGGGCGGCGTCAGGGGGCAGACTCTTCTCGCCGCCGTCCTCGTTTGACTCACGCGCCCCATTGGGCGGGCGTGAGCCGGGCGAAGGGCGGCGGCGTTTTGCATCAAGGAGCGTGGCGACACGCGGCAACCATGGATAAACAAGCGCACGAATTTCCCCGCATCGGCGTGCTGCCGTCGGGTCCGCTGGATACGATCTGCGACGTGGGCGACGTCACGGTCGGGCACTGCACGCTGGCCGATGGCCCCCTGCAGACCGGCGTGACCGTGGTGCGCCCGCACGGCGGCGACCCCTATCTGGACAAGGTGCCCGCCGCCGCGACCATCCTGAACGGCTTCGGTAAAAGCACGGGCCTGGTCCAGGTGCAGGAACTGGGCGTGCTGGAAACGCCCATCGCGTTGACGAACACCTTTGGCGTGGGCACCGTCGCCAACGCGCAGATCCGCCAGGCGGTGGCCGCCAACCCCGGCATCGGCCGCGGCATGGCGACCGTCAACCCGCTGGTCTTCGAATGCAATGACGGCTATTTGAACGACATCCAGGCGCTGGCGGTGCAGGAGTCGCACTACGCAGACGCCTGCGCCAACGCTGCCAAGCCGTTCGCGCAAGGCGCGGTGGGCGCGGGGCGCGGCATGTCCTGCTTTTCCTTCAAGGGCGGCATTGGCTCGGCGTCCCGCGTGGCCGCCATCCAGCCCGGCCTGCGCTATACCGTGGGCGCGCTGGTGCTGTCCAACTTCGGCCGCTTGCCCAACCTGACCGTGGCGGGCAGGCCATTCGGGCGCCGGCTGGCCGATCAACTGGACCGCGGCCTGGCGCAGCAAGGCGAAAACGCGGTGATCGTGCCGGAGAAGGGCTCCATCATCTTGCTGCTGGCCACGGACGCGCCGCTGGACGCACGCCAGTTGCGCCGGCTGTCCTTGCGTGCCGGCGCCGGCCTGGCGCGCACCGGCTCGGTGTTCGGCCATGGCAGCGGCGACATCGCACTGGCTTTTTCCACCGCCTATACGATCCCGCAACTGGCCGAGCAGCCGATGCCGGCCGTTGCGATGCTGCATGAAACGCGCATCGACCCCTTGTTCGAAGCGGCCGCCGAGGCCTGCGAACAAGCCATCATTTCCGCGCTGTGGCATGCCGATGGCGTGACCGGGCGCGACGGCCATCACCGCGCCGCCATCCGCGACGCGGCGCCCCAGTGGCGCCAGTGGCTGTCCGACACCGCATTCTGAATCCCCTGAGGACTGATCCCATGAAGATCCTGATTTCCACCGATATCGAAGGCGTCGCCGGCGTCTTCCATGCTGAACAAGTCCGTGCCGGCAACGGCGAATACGAGCGGGCCCGCGCCTGGATGACCGCCGAGGCCAATGCGGCCGTGCAAGGCGCGATCGCCGGCGGCGCCGAAGAGATCCTGGTCAACGACTCGCACGGCGGCTTTCGCAATCTGCTGCCCGACGGCCTGGACGAACGCGCCCGCCTGGTGCTGGGCAAGCCGCGCTACCTGGGCATGATGGGCGGCCTGGAAGAAGGCTGCGACGCGGTCTTCATGATCGGCTACCACTCGCGTTCGCAGGGCCGCGGCATCCTGGCCCACACGATCAACAGCTTCGCGTTCTCGCGCGTGTTCATCAACGGCATGGAACTGGGCGAAGCCGGCCTGTACGGCGCGCTGGCCGGCGAGATGGGCGTGCCCGTCATCCTGGGCACGGGCGACGACGTCTTCATTTCGGAAACCCGCGACACCTTTCCCGGCGCCGAATGGGTGCAGACCAAAGTGGCGCACGGGCAGGGCAGCGGCATCACCCTGTCTCCCGCGGCGTCCCGCCGCGCCATCGCTGCCGCGGCCGAAACCGCCGTGCGCAGCTTCAAGAAGCAGCCCCCCGTTCCTTTCCGCATCGCCGCCCCTATAGAATGCCGGTTGCAGACGCAGAGCGCGGCGCTCGCCGACCTGTTCTGCATGTGGCCCACGCTGGAACGCGTGGACGGCGTCACCTTGCGATTCACGACAGATAGCATGCAGGCCGCCGTCCGTACGCTGAACAGCCTGGCCGCCATGTCTTTCATGTTGCGCTAAGGATCCCATCCCCCATGTCTAGCACCGACGCCCGTATCGCCCAATTGCGGCAGGCCATGAGCCGCCGCGGCCTGTCCGCCTATATCGTCCCGTCTTCGGACCCGCACCTGTCCGAGTACCTGCCGGCGCGCTGGCAAGGGCGGCGCTGGCTGTCGGGTTTCACGGGGTCGGTGGGAACCCTCGTCGTCACGGCCGATTTCGCCGGCCTGTGGGTGGACAGCCGCTACTGGGTGCAGGCCGAGGCGCAACTGGCCGGCACGGGCGTGCAACTGATGAAGATCGCCCTGGCCTCGACCCCGGGGCACGTGGACTGGCTTGCCGCCAACACGCGGGCGGGCGACGTCATCGGCGTGGACGGCCAGGTGCTGGGCCTGGGCGCCTTCCGCGCCTTGTCGGTAGCCGCAGCCGCCTCCGGCGCCACGCTGGAGATCCGCGCGGACCTGTTGGACGAGGTCTGGACGGACCGCGCCGGCCTGCCGGACGCGCAGATCTATGAGCACGTGGCGCCCGAGGCCTGCGTGAGCCGTGCCGACAAACTGGCGCAAGTGCGCGAGGGCATGCGCGCGCATGGCGCCGACGTGCATTTCATCTGTACCGTGGACGATATCGCCTGGCTGCTGAATCTGCGCGGCGCTGATGTGGACTACAACCCCGTGTTCGTGGGCCACGCGCTGATAGGTCTGGACCACGCCACGCTGTTCGTGGCCGACGGCAAGGTCGACGACGCGCTGCGCGCCACGCTGGCCGCCGACGGCGTTGAAGTGGCGGGCTATGCCCAGGCCGCCGATGCCCTGGCCTCGCTGGAACTCGACCAGAAGCTGCTGATCGACCCGGCGCGCGTGACCTGCGGCGTGTTCCATGCCATGAACCCGGCCGTGCCGCGCATCGAGGCGATCAACCCGTCCACGTTGCTGAAGTCCCGCAAGACCGACGCCGAACTGGCCCATGTGCGCCAGGCGATGGCGCAGGACGGCGCGGCGCTCTGCGAATTCTTCGCCTGGTTCGAAAGCGCGCTGGGCAATGAAACCATCACCGAACTGACGATCGACGAGCAGATCACCGCCGCCCGCGCGCGCCGTCCGGCCTATGTCTGCCCCAGCTTCGCCACCATTGCCGGCTTCAATGCCAACGGCGCCATGCCGCATTACCGCGCCACGCCGGAATCGCATGCCACCATCGAAGGCGACGGCCTGCTGCTGATCGATTCGGGCGGCCAGTACCTGGGCGGCACCACCGACATCACCCGCGTGGTTGCAGTGGGTTCGCCCAACGCCGACCAGAAGGTGGACTTCACGCTGGTGCTCAAGGGCATGATCGCGCTGTCGCGCGCTTCGTTCCCGCGCGGCACCCCGTCGCCCATGCTGGACGCCATCGCGCGTGCGCCCATTTGGGAAGGCGGTGCGGAGTACGGCCATGGGACCGGACACGGCGTGGGCTACTTCCTGAACGTGCATGAAGGCCCGCAGGTCATTTCGTACCGCGCCATGCCGGGTCCGCACACGGCGATGGAGCCGGGCATGATCACGTCGAACGAACCGGGCATCTATCGCCCGGGCCGTTGGGGCGTGCGCATCGAGAACCTGGTGGCCAACCGCAGCTGGCTGACGTCCGAACTGGGCGAATTCCTGTGCTTCGAAACGCTGACCCTGTGCCCGATCGACACACGCTGCATCGAGCCGTCGCTGATGCGCGCCGATGAAACCGCCTGGCTGAACGACTATCACAAGACGGTGTTCGAGCGCCTGTCGCCATTGGTCGAAGGCGAGGCGCTGGCCTGGCTGACGCGCCGCACCGCAGCGATCTGATCTTCCGGTCGAGCCCATGAAAAAGGCCGCGGGCGCTATGCCCGCGGCCTTTTTCCTTGTGGGGATTTCGCGCTGGCCGGCGTCAGGCTTCCTGCGGGGGCGTTGCGCGCGGGTAGAACAGGAGCCTGCCGACCAGGCAGCCCAAGGCCAGCAGCACGGCGTAGGCCAAGAGCGCCACGACGGGCGCCATAGGCGATAGCGCCGCGCGTATCAATTGGTCCCAGGTCATCGCCCGGGCGGCCAGGAATCCGATGCCGACACCCAGTGCCTGGGCCAGCCAGAACGCGAGCGTGCCGTGGACCACCGCCTGGCCCAGACGCGCCGCGCCGATGGCGCGCGGCAGGATGTTCAGGCAGAGCACGGCGCAGAGCGCCAGCAGGATCGCGGGCAAGGCCAGGTAGCCCAGCAGGAACTCCGTCCAGCCCGCGCTCAGGGACTGCATCTGCAGGAAACCGC
This sequence comes from Achromobacter sp., assembly GCF_057314935.1. Lineage (NCBI taxonomy): Bacteria > Pseudomonadati > Pseudomonadota > Betaproteobacteria > Burkholderiales > Alcaligenaceae > Achromobacter > Achromobacter sp. Next base: position 16,787 of record NZ_DBHKZA010000046.1, on the reverse strand, counting down.
CCAGCGCGATCGAGACGCTCAGTTGCCAGATCAGCACGGTCAGCCCGGCGATCCAGGCCGCATGGCGCCGCTCATAGGCGGGCCCGCCGGCCGGGCCGGCGGGTTGCACCGTCCAGGCGGCAATGCGCACGATGACGCAGATGCCGATGATCTCCAGCACGATGGTCACGACCCGCACGATGAGGCCCAGCGCCAGGAACTGGCCGACGATGCCGATGCCGAACCGGGCCTCCAGCATGTCCCGGTTGTTCATGACGAAGCCCATCAGCGCGTTATGCAGGAAGGCCATGCCGGCGGCCACGGCCAGCGTGTAGACCAGCAGCAACGCGATGAAGGTGCCGAACAGCTTGCGGGGCTCGTCCACGGCCGTCGTGTTGTGGCGCTCAAGCCAGCGGCGCATGGCGCCCCAGGTGGTCAGCCCGGCGATCGCCGCCGCTGCGGCGATATGCGCCAGGAGCGGGGCCAGGAATTGAGGCTCGGTATGCATCTCCCGCATTTGCAGGGACTGCGGTAAACCGAACATCGTGTAGGTCTGGACTACGGCGGCATACGCCAAGCGCAGGAAAACGGCGGTCAGCGCCAGTCGCCACGCGAGCGAGGTGGGGGATCGGGCGAGATCGGTCATCGGCAGGGGCGGGAAGTGTTGAGAAAAAACAGCAGTCAAAAAATTAGGGATCGAACATAGCACGACGCTGCGCCGCGCCATGCAACGCGCTGGCCGCCGCTACGTTTCGAGTGCTGCTAAATGTTACGCGTCATCGCTAGGGGAAAACCCAAATAACCTTCGCCTCCCGGCTATAATCCAAATTTCCCGCACGCGCCCGCTCGTCCCGGGTGCTCATTACGATGACCAAATACGTATTTGTCACCGGCGGAGTGGTGTCTTCCCTGGGCAAGGGCATCGCCGCTGCGTCGCTCGCCGCCATCCTCGAGTCGCGTGGTCTGCAGGTCACCATGCTGAAGCTCGACCCGTACATCAACGTCGATCCGGGCACGATGAGCCCCTTCCAGCACGGTGAAGTGTTCGTCACGGAAGACGGCGCCGAAACCGATCTGGACCTGGGCCACTACGAGCGCTTCATCTCCGCCCGCATGCACAAGGTGAACAACTTCACTACGGGCCAGATCTACGAATCGGTGTTGCGCAAAGAGCGCCGTGGCGACTACCTGGGCAAGACTGTCCAGGTGATTCCGCACATCACCAACGAAATCCAGGACTTCATCGCCCGTGGCGCCGAAGCCGGCTGGAACGGCAACACGGACGTCGCCATCGTCGAGATCGGCGGCACCGTGGGCGACATCGAGTCCCTGCCTTTCCTGGAAGCCGCTCGCCAGATGAGCCTGCGCATGGGCCGCAACAATGCCGCCTTCGTGCATCTGACGCTCGTGCCCTTCATCGCCTCCGCCGGCGAACTGAAGACCAAGCCCACGCAGCATTCGGTGCAGAAGCTGCGCGAAATCGGTATCTACCCGAACGCGCTGCTGTGCCGCGCCGACCGTCCCATCCCGGACGACGAGCGCGCCAAGATCTCGATGTTCTCGAACGTGCCCCTGGACGCGGTCATCTCCGTCTGGGACGCCGATTCCATCTACAAGATCCCGGCCATGCTGCACAAGCAAGGCGTGGACAACATCGTCTGCGAAGCGCTGGGCCTGACCCCGCCGCCGGCCGATCTGTCCATGTGGGACAACCTGGTCGAAGCGCTGGAGCACCCGCAGCACCAGCTGACGATCGGCATGGTCGGCAAGTACGTCGACCTGACCGAATCGTACAAGTCGCTGACGGAAGCGCTGGTCCACGCCGGCATCCACACGCGCTCGAAGATCAACATCGAGTACATCGACTCGGAAGACATCGAAACCCGCGGCACCGACCAACTGAAGCATCTGGACGCCATCCTGGTTCCGGGCGGCTTCGGCAAGCGCGGCACCGAGGGCAAGATCGCCGCCATCCGCTACGCCCGTGAAAACGGCGTGCCGTACCTGGGCATCTGCCTGGGCATGCAGCTGGCCGTCATCGAGTTCGCGCGCCACGTCGCCGGCCTGGGCGGCGCCAACAGCACGGAATTCGATCCGTCCGCACCGCACCCGGTGGTGGCGCTGATCACCGAATGGATGGACCGCGAAGGCAAGGTCGAAAAGCGCGACAACACGTCCGATCTGGGCGGTACCATGCGCAAGGGCGCGCAACGCGTGCCGATCAAGGCCGGCACCCGTGCGCAGACCATCTATGGCGATGAAGTGAACGAGCGTCACCGTCACCGCTACGAGGTCAACAACGTCTACGTGCCGCGCCTGGAAGAGGCCGGCATGGTGATCAGCGCCCGCACGCCGTCGGAAAACCTGCCGGAAATGATGGAATTGCCCGACCACCCGTGGTTCGTGGGCGTGCAGTTCCACCCGGAGTTCACCTCCACGCCGCGTGACGGCCACCCGCTGTTCTCCAGCTATATCCGCGCCGCCATCGAGCAGAAGGCTCGCCGCGGCCAGGGGGCCTGATGCGCGTCCGCGGTCTCGAGTTCCGCATGCGGATCCTCGGGGTCGCGGGCCCGTCCCCCAGCGTCGGCCTGTACGGCGGCGCTGCTTTCGGATACAACCAATTAGCATCGGATATGCGTCGCCGTGCCGCTTTAAGCGACACTGGCGGCGTTGCCGTATCTGGCGCCAGCTATCCGCTATAGATACCTAACAACGCAACTGCCCTGAAGGAACCCCATGAGTGCTTACCTCATCGCCGACGTCACGGTGACCAAGCCCGCGCAATACGAGGATTACAAGCGTCTGTCCACGCTCGCCATGCGCGCGTACGATGCCAAGATCCTGGTGCGTGGCGGAGAGTCCAAGCACCTTGAGGGCCGTGAGCCTGGCCGCACCGTCGTCATGGAATTTCCGTCCATGGCCGCCGCCCAGGCCTTCTACGACTCCTGGCAGTACCGCCGTGCCCGCAACGCCCGCGAGGGCGCGGCCGTCATGAATATGTTTATCGTTCAGGGAATGTAAAGTCATGAGTGCAATCGTCGATATCATCGGCCGCGAGATTCTGGATTCGCGCGGCAACCCCACCGTGGAATGTGATGTGCTGCTGGAGTCCGGCGCCATGGGCCGCGCGGCCGTGCCGTCCGGCGCCTCCACGGGCGCCCGCGAAGCCATCGAGCTGCGCGACGGCGACAAGAGCCGTTATCTGGGCAAGGGCGTGCTGCGCGCCGTTGAAAACCTGAATACGGAAATCTCCGAAGCCCTGATGGGCCTGGATGCCCAGGAACAGACCTTCGTCGATCGCACGCTGATCGAGCTGGATGGCACCGAGTCCAAGGAACGCCTGGGCGCCAACGCGATCCTGGCCGCCAGCATGGCCGTGGCACGCGCCGCCGCCGACGAATCGGGCCTGTCCCTGTACCGCTACTTCGGCGGCAGCGGCCCCATGAGCATGCCCGTGCCGATGATGAACGTCATCAACGGCGGCGCGCACGCCAACAACACGCTCGACCTGCAAGAACTGATGATCCTGCCGGTCGGCGCAGGCAGCTTCCGCGAAGCCCTGCGTTGGGGCGCTGAAGTCTTCCACATGCTGAAGAAGCTGATCCACGGCCAGGGCATGTCTACGGCCGTCGGCGACGAGGGCGGTTTCGCGCCCAACGTGCCCAGCCACGAAGCGGCCATCCAGCTGATCCTGAAGGCCATCACCGAAGCCGGCTACGAGCCGGGCACGCAGATCGCCCTGGGCCTGGATTGCGCCAGCTCGGAGTTCTACCGCGACGGCAAGTACACGCTGGCCGGCGAAGGCGGCATCTCGCTGTCCTCGCAGGAATTCACCAACCTGCTGGCCACCTGGTGCGACAAGTACCCGATCATCTCCATCGAAGACGGCATGGCCGAAAACGATTGGGACGGCTGGAAGCTCCTGACCGACCAGTTGGGCAAGAAGGTGCAGCTGGTGGGCGATGACCTGTTCGTCACCAACACCAAGATCCTGCGTGAAGGCATCCAGAAGGGCGTCGCCAACTCGATCCTGATCAAGATCAACCAGATCGGCACGCTGACCGAAACCTTCGCCGCCATCGAAATGGCCAAGCGCGCCGGCTACACCGCCGTCGTGTCGCACCGTTCGGGCGAAACCGAAGACTCGACCATCGCCGACATCGCCGTGGCAACCAACGCGATGCAGATCAAGACGGGTTCGCTGTCCCGTTCGGATCGCATGGCCAAGTACAACCAGCTCCTGCGCATCGAGGAAGAGCTGGCTGAAGTGGCGTCGTATCCTGGCCTGGAAGCTTTCTACAACCTGCGTTGATGGGAAGCGCGGCAGCGGCGCCTGGCGCCGCCGCCGCATCCGCGCCACGACTGCTCTGAGGGTTCTCGCGTATGCGCCTGTTGTTCCTGGTGCTGTTCGTGCTGGTCGGCTTGATCCAATACCCGCTGTGGCTGGGTAAGGGCGGCTGGTTCAAGGTCTGGGATCTGCAACGCCAAGTGGCGGAGCAGCGCGAGACCAATGAAGGCCTGCGCGCGCGCAATGCCGCGCTGGAAGCCGAAGTGCGGGATCTTGAAGGCGGCTCAGGCGCCATCGAAGAGCGCGCCCGCGGCGAGCTCGGCATGATGCGTGATGGCGAAGTGTTCGTGCATATCCTGCCGCAGAACACGCAGCCTCCCGCCGCCGGCGCGTCGCTGGCGGCTGACCCCGCGGCCAAACCCCCCACTGCCACGCGCGCCAGCGCGCCGGCTGCCAAGCCGCCCGCCAATCGGGCCGCCAGCCCTGCCGCCAACCCGACGGCGCCCAAACCGGCCACGCCGGCCAACAACGCCACGACCCGCCACTGAGGTTTTTCCTCAGGGGCAGCGGGCGTCGCGGCAGGCGCCGACCACCATTCCTTCCGGTTGAGGCGTCTTGCCCGACCAATCCACCGGATGCGAGTGCATCTCCATTTCCAGCTCCACCCGGATCGGCAGTAGACCGTGTGCACGCGCCACGCCTGCATAGCTGGCGGCGTCGCGTCCCAAGGCCGCCAGCAGCATGCGCACGGGCGGCAGCAAGGGCCGGTGCAGATAGGTCAGGCGCAATTTCAACGTGTTCGCATCGAAGATGCTCAAGCCCCCGGGCGGGGGAGGCCGGCGTGCGTGCTGCAGGTCCTGGTAGTCGTTGTCGATGGCGCGCAAGCCTGGCGCCGCTGTCACTGTGAGCCCGGCGCGGCCGTGCTCGCGGAAGGCGCGGGCACCGGGCTGCAGGATTTCGATGCGCCAAGGAGTCAGGCCGGTCAGCGCCGCGATGCCGGCCTGGGCGTGTTCCCGACGGCGCCGGGCGTCGACTTTGCCCGCCACGCCTTCCCCGCCGGCGTGCAGCGGCAACAACGCCTGTTGAAAAGCCTGCCGCATGCGGGCGGGATTGCCGTGCGCCGTTGCGCCCGCGCGGGCGGCTTCAATCAGCGCCAGGTACGCCATCTGGCGTACGGCCTGCCAGCGGGCGGCGTCGATCGCCAGCAGGCCTAGCAGCAACACCACGGCGCCGGCCAAGGCGAATTCGATGGCGGCGGCGCCCCGCTGCCGCGGGCAGGCAAAGAAAAAGGCGGTCATGGCTGCGCAGTGTGGCGCGGGCATGACCGCCCGTCGATACGGACAATCCGAAGGGGTGAAACCGTCCCGCCAGGCGGGACGCGGGGAATCAGTGCACGGTCGGTGGCGCGTCGTCGGCCGGGGGCTGGTTTGGCGCAAACAGGGTGGCGCAGTCGACCGCGTCGAACTTATAGGGCTTGCCGCAGAAGTCGCATGACACGTCCACCTGGCCGCGCTCGGCCAGGACACTGTTGACTTCCTCTTCGCCCAGCGAACGCAGCATGCTTGCCACGCGCTCGCGGGTGCAGGGGCAGTGCCAGCTGACCGTCACCGGATCGAACGCCAGCAGGGTGTCTTCCCAGAACAGGCGGTGGATCAGTGTGTCGATCTCGGCTTCCAGCAGTTCGTCGCGCTTGAGGGTACTGGCCAGCGCGTTGGTGCGGTCCCAGGTTTCCGCGGCGGCCTGCTCGGTCAACAGCGGCGCATCCGTGCCGCCATGGAAAGGCAGGCGCTGGATCAGCATGCCGGCAGCGTGGTCGGCGTCCGCCGCCAGCCACAGGCGCGTGTCCAGCTGTTCGGACGCCTTCATGTAGTGTTGCAGGGCCTCGGCCACCGTCTCGCCTTCCAGCGGCACGATGCCCTGGTAGGCCTGCTGGCCCGGCAGCTTGCGCTGCGGGTCCAGCACCACGATGAAGCGGCCGGCGCCGCCCGGGTTCAGCAGGCTTTGCATCGTGCCGTCGGCGGGCACGTCATGGCCTTCGCGCACTTTGACGGTGGCGCGCAGGCTCAGGTCGGAGCGGCATTCCACCACCAGCAGGGCGATGGGGCCGTCGCCCTGGATCTGGAGCACCAGCGAGCCCTCGAACTTGATGTTGGCGGCAAGCAGGGTGGACGCGGCCACCAGTTCGCCCAGCAGGTGGGTGATGGCGGGCGGGTAGTCGTGGTTGGCCTGGACGGCCTTCCAGGTCGCCTCAAGGCGCACGGCCTGGACGCGGACGCTGCGGTCTTCGGTAAGGTATTTTTTGAGCTGATCGGTCATAGCGGAATGTTAGCCGATCAGGGGCGCGATTCCCCCTGCTGGCAGCAGGGGGTTCAACGGCGCCCTGGGGCGTTCAGGCCAGCCGTTTCAGGGCCGTCTTGTAGTGTTGGCCCCGCGCCACGTAATGGGCGGTATTTTTGTGCAGATTGGCGATTTCCTCGTCCGAGAGCTCCCGGACGATCTTGCCGATGCCGATCACCAGCGAATTGTCGGGAATGATCCGGTCTTCGGGGATGATCGCGCCGGCGCCGATCAGGCAGTTGCGCCCGATGACCGCATTATTCAAGACGATGGCCTGCATGCCCACCAGGGCGCCTTCGTGGATGGTACAGCCGTGCAGCATGGCCTGGTGGCCCACCGTCACATTGGGGCCGATCGTCATGGGACAGCCGCTGTCCACGTGCAGGACGCTGGATTCCTGGATATTGGTGCCGTGGCGGATCAGGATGGCGTCGTTGTCGCCGCGGATCGATACGTTCGACCAGATGCTGACGCCGGCTTCCAGCGTGACGTTGCCGATGATGTCGGCACTGTCGGCCACATAGGCGGCGGGGTCGATGCGGGGGATCAGGTCGTCAAGCTGGTAAATGGGCATTGCCTCAGGTCTCCGGTTGCTTCTCGGGGCCGCCGTGGGCCACGTCGATGTCGACGGCCGCGGTCGCGGCAGGTGCCGCCGTCACCGGGTCTGCCGCAGCGACAGGCGCCGGGGCGGCGGCGCGGGCGCGCGCTTCTTCGCGCAGGCGCAACACGCGGCGCTGGATCTTACCGGTGGTGGTCATCGGCAATTCGTCGACGAATTCGATCTCTTTCGGGTATTCGTAGGGCGCCAGCCGTTCGCGCACATGCTCCTGCAGGTTCTCGATGACATCGGCGCGGTCGCGGTGGGCGAACTCCGGCGTCAGCACGACGTAGGCCTTGACCAGGGCGCCGCGCTCGGCATCCGGCTTGGGCACGACGGCGGCATTGGCCACGGCGGGATGCCCGATCAGGCAGCTTTCGATTTCGCCCGGACCGATCCGGTAGCCGGACGACTTGAATACATCGTCGGCGCGGCCGGCATACCAGAGGTAACCGTCGGCATCCAGGGTGGCCAGATCGCCGGTCAGGCACCAGTCGCCCTTGAATTTGGCCTGGGTGGCCGCTTCGTTGCGCCAGTAGCCCAGGAACATCACAGGATCGGGGTAGCCGTGGATGTCCAGCCGGTTGACGGCGATTTCGCCGGTCTCGCCGGCGGCCACGGGCTGGCCGTCATCGTTCAGGACCGCGACCTGGTGGCCGGGGTAGGGCCGGCCCATGCTGCCGGGGCGGGCGGGCCAGCGCTTCTGGCTGTTGCCCACGACGTAGTTCATCTCGGTCTGGCCGAACATTTCGTTGGGCGTCACGCCCAGCGCCGACTGGCACCATTCAAAGACGGTCTCGCCCACGCTTTCGCCCGCGCTCATGATGGAGCGCAGGGCCAGCTGGTAGCGGTTGCGGGGTTCCGGCACCGCCTTCATCATCATCTTCAGGGCGGTGGGGAAGAGGAAGGTGTTGGTGACCTGATAGCGTTCCAGCAGCTCGAACGCGCGCTCGACGGAAAAGCGCCCGCGCGTGCCCACGATGGGATGCCCGAAATACAGGGTGGGCAACAGCGCGTCCATGATGCCGCCCGTCCAGGCCCAGTCGGCTGGCGACCAGAACACGTCCGCAGGCTTGGGGAACCAGTCCTGCGAGGCCACGAAGCCGGGCAGGTTGCCGATCAGCACGCTGTGCGGCAGCAAGGCGCCCTTGGGCGCGCCGGTGGTGCCCGAGGTATAGAGCAGGATGGCGGGGTCCGACGAGCGCGTCGGGATGGCCTTGAATTCGCTGGGCTGGCGGGCCAGCAGGCTGCGCCAGGGCAGCACGCGCTCGTCGGCGAAGCCGATGCCGATGATCTGCTGCAGGTTGGGGCAGTTGTCGCTGACGGCCAGCAGGTTGGCGCTGGAGGCGTGGTCCACGATGGCGACGCGGGTTTCCGAGTCGCGCAGGCGGGCTTCCAGGGCCTCGGGGCCGAACAGGGCCGACAGGGGCAGCACGACGCCGCCAACCGTGTAGATGGCCATGTGGGCGACGACGGTTTCGGGGCGTTGCCCCAAAACGACACCGACCCGATCGCCGCGGCCCACGCCCATTTTCACCAGGCCGTTGGCCAATTGGTTGACGGCCTCGGCCAGTCGGGCATAGGTCCAGACCTCGCGGTTGCCGGACTCATCTTCGTAGTAGATGGCAATGCGCCGCGCATCCGGACTACTGGATGCCCAGCGGTGGCAGCACGCATCCGCAATGTTGAACTGGGTGGGTACCAGCCAGCGGAATGATTGGTAGAGCGCCTGATATTGGTCGTTCATGGCCCTATGTTGTAAGCATGTTGCAGCTGCGTGAACGGGCCAACTCGCCCGTTGCCTCAGATGCAAGCATGACCTAGAGGGCCGTGAACTGCAATATCCCCGTTGCGTAATGGGGACGCATACGGGTTATTACGGGTGTTTGCTTTGGCGGCGCAGTGCGGAGGGCAGGGCGGGCAGGGACAGCGAACGCGGGGGACGGGCGACCGGTTCCGCCTGCCTTTCGGCCTGGATGGCGGCCCAGTCCAGCAGCTGCAACTGGCCATCATGGGTTTCGGCCAGGGCGGACAGGCTTTCCACCCAGTCGCCGTCATTGCAGTACAGGATGCCGCCCACGTCGCGCAGCTCGGCCTTGTGGATGTGCCCGCAGACCACGCCGTCCAGCCCGCGGCGGCGCGCCTCGCCGGCCAGCGCCTCTTCGAAATCCGTGATGAAGGAGACGGCGTTCTTGACCTTGTGCTTCAGGTATTGCGACAGGGACCAGTAGTGCAGCCCCAGGCGGTGGCGCAGGCGGTTGAAATGGTGGTTGATCCACAGCGCCAGTTGGTAGAGGCCGTCGCCCAGATGGGCAAGCCAGCGGCTGTGCTGGATCACGCCGTCGAACTGGTCGCCGTGCAGCACCAGCAGGCGCATGCCCTTGGCGGTCACGTGCACGTCCTCGTCCAGGATCTCGATGTCGCCGAACGCGTAGCCCGCGAATTCGCGCGCGAATTCGTCATGGTTGCCGGGGATGAACACCACCCGCGTGCCGTTGCGCGCCTTGCGCAGGATGCGCTGGATGACGTCGTTGTGCGCCCGCGGCCAGTGCCAATGCTTGCGCAGCTGCCAGCCGTCCACGATATCGCCCACCAGGTAAAGGGTGTCCGAATCGTTGTGGTCCAGGAAATCGAGCAGGAATTCCGCCTTGCACCCGGCAGTGCCCAGGTGAATATCGGAAATCCAGAGAGCACGCCAGTGCGCAGGTCGGATTTCGTTCACGGTCGCTTCCATGTGGGCTGTCGTCATGCCTCAGGATGAAATCATCCGGCGATGACGGGCGTATGAAGAAACCGTGACGCTGTTGTGACGGTGGCACGGCGCCGGGCGCGGCCACCGTCACAGGCAATGCTCAGGGCTGCGGCGTGCCGGCCTTCTTGCCGCGCAGGCGCTTCCACAATCCGCCGCCCAGCGCAGCCGCGGCCAGGATGCCGACCTTGGCGAACTTGGCCAGGAAGGCGGCGATCACGGCGAACAGCCCCAGCTTCTTGGCGGCCACGCCGGCCACCAGGGCGGCCAGGCCGTATTCCGCGACCTTGTCGGTCGAGGAATCGAAGTCGGCGTAGCGCTTGCCGTCCACGTAATTCAGGTTGTCCAGCAGCGCCAGCACGGCGGTCTTGTCCTTGGGCACCAGGCTCTGCTGGGTGATGAGATCCAGCGTGATGTAACCGTCACGGCCCAGCGCGTAGGTGTTGTAGTTGACCGTCGGATCCTCTCCGGCTTCGGCGCCCTTGTGCTTGGCCGCTACCGACCAGACCAGCCGCTGCGTGTTGCTGTCGTACTTGGGCGCTTCAACCCAGCCGTCCACCGTCAGCTCCGGGAAGCCGCGCTTCTTGCGCTCTTCGTTGGACTGTTCGGTGCCTTCCCGCAGGCTGTCCAGCAGTTCGCTGACGTTCCAGTTGCGCGCGTCGTCGTCCTTGATGTAGCCGGCCTTGTCGAAGTTGACGGTGACGACCCAGTCGTCATCGTCGCTCTTGGGCATGACCACGCCCAACAGCGACGGATCCTTGCCGTTGCCGTAGGCCTGCATCAAGCGCTCGGCCTGGAAGCGCGGGACGAAGAACATGTTCTGCGGCAGGTGAACCACCGCCTGATCGCCCAGCTTCACATCCGCCGGCCCCTGCTGGGCGGCGGCGAAGGCGGCTTTCGTGGCGGATTCGATTTCCTGCTGGGCTGACGCGTTCTGGGCCGAGGCGCCGGACGGCAGGAAGAGCAGGGCGCTGGCGGCGGCCAGCGACAGGCGGGAAATGAAAGCGCGCATGGGAGTCTTGAGGCGTCTGTTTAACGGGGCCTCATTGTCTTTGCGGGCGACTTTCAACTTTCTGAAAGCAGGCGGCCAAATGGCCGCATGGTTTTGCTATTTGTAATGGTTTGTGTTTAGCGCGGCGCGGTGATGGGTGGGTTGCGCCCTCAGCGCGCCTTCTGGCGCTGCGGCGCATTGCGCAGGCGCGTGCCCAGGATGCGGTCATGCAGGAACTGGCCGTCGGGGTCGAGCCAGGACCAGATGAATATCGTGAAGGGCGCGGCCACGATGAACATGTCCACCGAAGCCCAGCCGGTCAGGTTGGCGGCGCCCCAGACCACCGCCGCGCCCGCAAGCACCAGCGGCCAGACCAGTACGTAGCGCAGGATCAGGCGGGCGGTGCTTGGCGTGTTGCCGTCCCGGTCGACGAGCCGGATGTTCCAGGTCTTCATGGGCAGCGTCTGGCCGCGGCGGCGCCAGCACAGCACGAAGTAGGCGCCGATGGCGGTGAACAGCCAAGCCTGCCGCGCCCCGCGAAGCTCCAGCGCATTCTTGCTCTGCGTCAGCGTATCCAGCAGGTAGCCCGCCAGGAACACCACGCCGAACAGCAGCACGGCTTCGTACATCATGCAGGCGAATCGGCGCAGCCGATTGGGGGTCTGGTCAAGAAAGGCGTCGGTC
>NZ_DBHKZA010000046.1:0-5061 GCF_057314935.1 Achromobacter sp. | reverse complement strand
CCTCCCCTTGGGGCGGCCCGGCGGGAGGCGCCCTCCACGCTTCGCGATGGGGAAGGGCGAAAAAAAACCCGCCGGTAAGGGCGGGTCTATAAAAGGGGCTATGCAGCCCCCAAGGGGAAAATCTTTCGGGCCTTAGCGCTTAAGGCCCAGGCCTGTCTTTAGGCTGCGGAGTGCGCGTTCTTGGCGCTCGTCTTGCCAGCCAGGGCCTTCACGCCGTGGGCCAGCTTACGCAGGCCTGCGGCCAGCGCCCGCATCGGGTGCGGACGGAATTGTTCTTCAATAGCCTGGAGCATCAGTTGGCGCTCGAGTTCGTCGGTCAGGCGGATGGTGTTGTTCGGGTTGATCACGTTAGCCTCCACGGGCTTGCACAGTTGTTTGCTACTAGGGATAACCCGAATTATAGGGTTTACCCTGAAACTGTGCAAGAGGGAGGTGCAAGCATGTGCAACTTGGCAACACCTTGGTGCTGATAATGCCCCAAAACCGCGCGGCGGGGCACCATAAGCAAAGATACGCGCACCATGTTGCGGCGCTTTTACAACGCGGCGGACCAAGGGGAAAGCGGCTGGCGCCCGGGGGGAAAGCCGCCCGGGCGCCCTTGCGATCAGGCGTCGCGGTAGCCGGCGGCGACCAGTTCGAAACCGAACAGACGGCAGTCCAGCGCGCCGTTGTGCAGCGGCACGCGGCGCTTGGGCTTCAAGCGCATCTGGTTGGGCAGGGTCAGGTCGCTGGTGATGACGTGCAACTGCCAGCCGGCGAAATTGCGCTTCAGGCAGCTGGCCCAATCGCGCCAGAGGTCCGCGTCCTGCTCGGTCAGCATGCGCTCGCCGTAGGGCGGGTTCGTGACGATCCAGCCGTGGTCGGCGGGGGCCGTGATCTCGCGGGCATCGCCCACTTCGAAGCGGATGGAATCGGCCGTCAGCCAGGCGCGCTCGGCGTTGTTCTGGGCGAATTCGATGGCTTGCGGGTCCAGATCGTAGCCGACCAGCGGCGCGTCCAGCTGCGGCAGGATGCGCGAGCGGGCGTCGTCCTTCAGGTCGCGCCAGCGGTAGGCGTCATGGTCGCGCAGGCGTTCGAAACCGAAGGGGCGAGAGATGCCCGGGGGCACGCCCAGGGCGATCCAGGCCGCCTCGATCAGGATGGTTCCCGACCCGCAGAACGGGTCCAGCAACGGCGCTGCCGGGTCCCAGCCCGCCAGGGCCAGCATGCCGGCCGCCAGGTTTTCGCGCAGCGGGGCTTCGCCCTTGTCCAGGCGCCAGCCGCGCTTGAACAGCGATTCGCCAGAGGTATCGAGGTACAGGGTGGCGGTGTGGCCCGTCAGGAACAGGTGGACGCGGGCGTCCGGGCGCACCGTGTCGATGCTGGGGCGTTCGCCTTCCAGTTCGCGCAGGCGGTCGCAGATGCCGTCCTTGGCGCGCAGATTGCAGTACTGCAGGCTTTGCACCGGGCTCTTGATGGCCGAGGTGTCCACGCGCAGCGTCTGTTCGGCGCCAAACCAGCGTTCCCAGGGGGTGTCGCGGGCCAGGTCCAGGATGTCGTCTTCGTGCGAGATTTCAGCGTGCGCCACCTGGACCAGGATGCGGGTGGCCAGGCGCGAATACAGGTTGGCACGCTGCACGCCGGCCCAATCGGCCGTGAACGAGCAGCCGGCGCGGCCGGCCTTGGCGTCTTCATAGCCCAGCGCCTGCATCTCTGCGGTCAGGGCCTCTTCCAGGCCTTGCGGGCACGGCGCGAACACCGTGAACACTTCCGCCTGGCGCGGCTGGCGCGGCGCGCGGCTGCGGGTCTCGACGGTCGGGACGCGCTCGCGGGTATCGTCGCGCGCGTCGGCGTATTCCGGTTGGGCGTCCTGGCCGTGATCCGGCACGTCGTCGTGATCGGGTTCGGCGGCGAACTCGGGCGCGGGGCCGTCATCCTCGAACGGGTCGTAGAAGCGTCCCGCCGGCGTGGCCGGGGCAATGTACTGGTCGTCGCGCAGGCGCGGTGCGCGCTGCTGCGGACGCGGGGGGCGCGAGCTGGCGCCGGCGTTTGCGCCCGTGTCGCGGCGCGTGTCGTCGGAACGGCTGCGGGCGGCGGGGGCGCGGCCTGACGAGGCGCGGTCAGATGGCGCGCGATCGGACGAGCCTCGGCCGGACGCGCCGCGTTCGGACGGGCTCCGGCTGGGCGCGCCGCGATCGTATTGGCCGCGTTCGGAGGACTGTCCGCCGCGCGGCGCCTGCCCACGGGGGGCTGCGCCGCGGCCGCCGGCGGCGGGCTTGCGGGCGTAGCGCGCTTCTTCTTCCTGGCGGCGTTGGTAGCCTTCGGGGTCTTTCTGGCGTTCGACGTTTTCGCGGGTGCGCTCGATCTGCGCGACCAGGCGGGCGCGGGCGCCCGTGCGGGTGCGCTTGGGGGCTTCTTCGGCGCGGGCGTCGCGCGCCGTTTTCTTGATCGTCAGCGTCTTGCGCGGACGGTCGTGTTCATCAGAGGACATACGAATCCTGGCGAATGTGCAAAGGTAGGGGGAATCAGAAGGGTTTGACGACGACCAGCGCCACCACCACCAAGAGCAGCAAGACGGGAACTTCGTTGAACCAGCGATAGAACTTGTGCGAACGGGTGTTTTTGCCCTGTTCGAATTTACGCAGCATCAAGCCACAGGCGTGATGGTAGCCGATGACGAGCAGGACGAAAAAGAGTTTGGCATGCATCCAGCCGTTGCCCGGGCCCACGCCGATGCGATAGCCCAGGTATAGCCACATGCCGAACACGATGGCGACCACGGCCAGGATGGTGGTGAAGCGGTACAGGCGGCGGGCCATGCCCAGCAGCGTGGCCTGGACAGAGGCGTCCGTCTGCTGGGCCAGGTTCACGAAAATGCGCGGCAGGTAGAACAAGCCGGCAAACCAGGAAGCGATGAAGACAATATGGAAGGTCTTGACCCAGAGCATGGCCATGGCGCGATCCGATCGAGGAAAGCCGCATTGTAAGGCCGGTGCCCGCCTTCATCCGGCCCCGGAATCAGATCACATACAAGTCCACGTACTCGTGCACCGGCATGGCTTCCAACGCCTTCTGGTCCAGCGATACCTCCAGGATCCGGCGCTGCTGCTTGGCCGGGAATATGCGGGCCAGGTTGGTCCGGAACTTGGCCTCCAGCAGCGGGATGCCGTCCTGGCGGCGGCGCTTGTGGCCGATGGGGTATTCGCAGACGATCTCGTTTAGGCGGGAGCCGTCGTTGAACTCCACGGTCAGCGCGTTCGCGATCGAGCGCTTGTCCGGGTCGTGATAGTCGCGGGTGTACGCCGGGTCTTCCACGCAGACGATCTTGTCGCGCAGCGCGTCGATGCGCGGGTCGCGGGCGATCTCGTCTTCGTAGTCGCCGGCCGTCAGGCGGCCGAACAGGACGGGCACGGCCACCATGTACTGGATGCAGTGGTCGCGGTCGGCCGGGTTGTTCAGCGGCCCCTTCTTGTCGATGATGCGGATGCACGCCTCGTGCGTGCGGATCGTGATGGCCTTGATGTCGTCCGCGCTCTTGCCCTGGGCACGCAGAAGGTCATGGATCTGCATGGCGCATTCGACCGCGGTCTGCGAATGGAACTCGGCGGGAAACGAGATCTTGAACAGCACGTTCTCCATCACGTAGCTGCCATAAGGCCGCTGGAACTTGAACGGCTGGCCTTTGAAGAGCACGTCGTAAAAGCCCCAGGTCTTGGCCGTCAGCACCGACGGGTAGCCCATTTCGCCGGTCTTGGCGATCAGGGCCAGGCGCACGGCGCGGCTGGTGGCGTCGCCGGCGGCCCAGCTCTTGCGGCTGCCGGTGTTGGGGGCATGGCGATAGGTGCGCAGGCTTTGGCCGTCGACCCAGGCCAGCGACACGGCATTGATGACTTCGTCGCGGTCCAGTCCCAGCATCTGCGCCACGACGGCGGTGGACGCCACCTTGACCAGCACCACGTGGTCCAGCCCGACTTTGTTGAAGGAATTCTCAAGCGCGATGCAACCCTGGATCTCGTGCGCCTTGATCATGCCGGTCAGCACGTCGCGCATCGTCAGGGGGGGCTTGCCAGCGGCGACCGCGGTGCGGGACAGCCAATCGGCGGTGGCCAGGATGCCGCCCAGGTTGTCCGACGGGTGGCCCCATTCGGCGGCCAGCCACGTGTCGTTGAAATCCAGCCAGCGGATGGCCGTGCCGATGTTGAACGCGGCCTGCACCGGGTCCAGCTGGAACGACGTGCCAGGTACCTTGGCGCCGTTGGGCACCACGGTGCCGGGCACGACAGGCCCCAGCAGTTTCCTGCACGCCGGGTATTCCAGCGCTTCCAGGCCGCAGCCCAGCGTGTCGATCAGGCAGTTGCGGGCGGTTTCATACGCCAGGCCGCTCTGGATTTCATAGTTCAGAACGTAGTCCGCGATATCGACCAGCACCTGGTCGGGATCGGGACGCACGTTGGAGATCGGGGCAGACATAGCGGTACCTCTCCATAGAATGAATACAGGTGGCCATGCTGCGCCCTCGCTCTTGTCTGGCTTGCGCCGGGGCTTACTTGCGCTTGTCCAGCGGCACGAACTTCTGGTCTTCCGGACCCACGTAATTGGCGGTGGGGCGGATGATCTTGTTGTCGATGCGCTGCTCGATGATGTGAGCCGACCAGCCTGCGGTGCGCGCGATGACGAACAGCGGGGTGAACATGGCGGTGGGCACGCCCATCATGTGGTAGCTGACGGCCGAGAACCAGTCCAGGTTGGGGAACATCTTCTTGATGTCCCACATGACCGTCTCAAGGCGTTCGGCGATGTCGAACATCTTGGTGGTGCCGGCCTTCTTGGACAGCTTCTTGGCCACGTCCTTGATGACCTTGTTGCGCGGGTCGGACACGGTGTAGACGGGGTGGCCAAACCCGATGATAACTTCGCGGGCCTCGACGCGGCGGCGGATGTCGGCTTCGGCCTCGTCCGGCGTCTCATAGCGCTTTTGCACGTCGAACGCCACTTCGTTGGCGCCGCCGTGCTTGGGGCCGCGCAGCGCGCCGATGGCGCCGGCAATCGACGAGAACATGTCCGAACCCGTGCCGGCGATGA
>NZ_DBHKZA010000045.1:0-51196 GCF_057314935.1 Achromobacter sp. | reverse complement strand
GGGGGCTGTTTTTGTCTTGGGGCGGCCCGGCGACAAAAAAAGGGCCCCCACGCCGCGCACGCTACGCGTGCTTGCTGACCAGCGACAAAAAACGGGCGCCTGATGGCGCCCGTTTGCATTCCTGCCGATCCGCGGATCAGGTCGCGGCGCCCGTGGGCGCGTCGGCCTTGGCAGCCGTCTTGGGGTTCTGGATCTCGCGCAGCGGGATCGGAGGCTGGAAACCGGCCTCTTCCAGGCTGCTGCGGATCTGCTGGTACAGGCCCCAACGCAGGTCCCAGTACTTGCTGGTTTCGGCCCACACGCGCACGTTCACGATGACGCCGTTTTCCTTGTAGTCGAACACCTTGACGAGCGGCGCCGGATCCTTCAGCGCGTCCGGGCGGGCGTTGACGATGTTCTGCAGTTTGGCCACCACCGCGTCCAGGTCGTCGCCATAACGCACCGGCACCGGAATATCCAGGCGGCGGGTCTGGTTGCGGCTGTAGTTGGTGATGGTGGCGTTCCACACCGTGCTGTTGGGCAGCGTCAGATGGATGCCGTCGCCCTGGATGAGCCGCGTCAGGAAGAGGCCCACTTCGGCCACCGTGCCTTCCGCGCCGGAACTCAGCGCGACGTACTCGCCCGCGCGGATGGGGCGCAAGATCAGCAGCATGATGCCGGCGGCGATGTTCTGCAGCGTGCCTTGCAAAGCCAGGCCGACCGCCAGGCCCGCGGCACCCAGCACCGCAATCAGGCTGGCCGTCTGCACGCCAAAGCGCGCCAGGACCGCGATGACCGTGAAGATGCGCACCGCCCAGACGACCGTGCTGTAGAACATCGGCACGATGGTGGGATCGATCTTGCTGGAACGCGTGGCCGCGCGGCGGACCCAGCTGCCCAACAGCGACGACACCCACCAGCCAATGACGAGGATCAGCAAGGCAACAAGCAGATTGATGCCCATATCCACCATCCTGGGAGCCCAGGCGTTAAATTCCCTCAAGGCGTCTTCCATGGATTCTCCTGCGAAAAATTGCGACCGAAAACTGTATCAGATGATCGATAAGCCAAGGGCCGCGATGCGGCCCAGGTATGTCAAGCTTTGTAAGCATACGCCCGGCAGGCGCGATGCAGGCGTCAGGCCGGCACGATGCGGAAATGATTGTCCCAGGACACCTCGCGCGACGGAGACAGCACCGGCGATTCCCCGCCCGCGGCATCGGTGCGCAGCATCGCGCCCAAACCGCTGCTGACCAGAAAGCCCGCATCGCGCGCGGGCGCCACGCCGCAACCGTCGGCCAGCAGCGTGGTGCCCAGGCAGCGGCCGCTGGCGGTGTCCCAATAGATCACCTGCCCGCCGACGGGGCTGGAGGTGGCAACGACGGCGCCGGCGGCATCCACCGTGACCGATCCCACGTAGTTGCGCATGTTGCGCAAGGTCTCGACCGGGCCTTCGAACAACTCCAGCTGCGCGCCGCGGCGATGGCGCCCCACCAGCGCCGGGCGGTCGGCCGCCGGCCCCATGTACTGGCAGCCGAACCACACGCAACCGTCAGCCGCCAGCGCCAGGTGCCGGATCGACAGGCGATGCAGCTCGGGCGCCAGTTCCACTTTTTCAAGCAGCTGGCCGCTGGCGGCGTCGATATACGCCAGCGACGGGCGCATCGTGTCCAGGTTCAGTTCCAGCTTGCCGTAGTCGGGATGCGTCAGGATGCCCCCGTTGGCCACGCACAGCGTCTTGCCGTCGGGCATCACCACCACTTCATGCGGGCCGATGCCGCCGGTATCGAATTCGCCCACGCGCCGCCAGGCGCCGCCGGGCGACGCATCATAGATGCCCAGCACGCCACGGCCACCCTCGAAGTCGTTCTCGGTGGCGGCCAACAGCCGGCCGCCGCCGACGAACGCGCCATGGCCGAAGAAATGGCGTTCGTCGGGCATCGGCAGCGCCTGCGGCGCATCGCCGCCACGCAAGGAAAACGCCACGGCGAAGAATCCGGGTTGCCGGCCGAAGACGACCGCGCGCTGACTGCCGGGATCGATGGCGAAACTGTGGCCGCGCGCCGGCATGGGCACCACGAGCCGGTCGCGGCCGGTCTCGTCAAGCAGCACCGCTTCGTCGCGCCCGCCGCGCTTGCGCGCGCTCAAGTACAACGGCCCGCCATCGGCGGGCAGCACCGCCCGTGCCGCGCCGGGAGATAGCCCCAGCGCCGCGGCCAGCGACAGGAAGCGGCGGCGGTCAATCACCATCGAGCGCATTGAATCCGATGGTGACGCCCAACGCCGGCGCCAGGTCCTGGTCGACGATGGCCTTGGCGTTCTTGATCGTCAGCGACGCCAACTGCAATTGGCGGCGGCCGTCCTCCTGCTTCAGCGTCGCTTCAAGCGGCGTGGGCACGGCCTGCAAAGTCTGCGCCGCATTCTGCAGTTCGCCGCGCACGGAGACGTCCATCCAATCGCCGCCGCGGGGCAGCGGATAGCCGCCGGCTTGATAGAAGGCCTTCAGGCCGTCCAGGTTGGCCGCCAGCAAACGCGTGGACAACTCGCTGCGCCAGAAGGCCGCGCGCTTGGGACGCGCCGCCTCGGGCGATTCCCCCAGCACCGGCAGGATCTTCACGTCGCGCGCGAACTGCAGCCCGGTGGACAAGGCCTTCATGGCCTCGGCCGCCACTTCCTGCGGATCGCGGTACAGGTCGTTGCCGGCTTGCGGCTTGGCGAACTGGCGGCCGAATTCACCCTCGGCGCTCCAGGCCTGCGCCACGTCGCCGGAAATCGTCGCGACGTTGGCCGCCACGGCGCGGGCGTAGCCGCACGCGTAGGGAAACGTCGGCGCATCGGTCTGCTTGAGCAGCGCAGGCTCGCCGTACAGCAGGTACTCCAGCGCGGGCAACCCCTGCACCGCGACGCTACGCCCCGCCAACGCGCCCGGCGCCAACACCGCAGGGTCGCCAGCCGCGATCAGCTGCTGCACCTGCTTGGGCATCACGCCGCGCGTGTCCGGCCAAAAGGCCAGACGCTCGAAACGGTTGGCCTGCACCAGCGGGCCGAAGCGCAGGATCTCCACGCCCGACCAGGCCAGGGCGACGTTCGCGAACGCGTCGCCGACGCGCGTGGCGCCGGCCGCATCCGGTTTGGCGCACCAGCCGCCCAGCGCGCCATTGAGCGCGTCGGCGGCATCCACCATCTTGCCCACCGCCGGGCGGGCGTAATCGCGCGCCAGGCGTTCGCCCAAGTCGGCGGGCAATTGGGTTTGCGCGGCCACGGGCGCGGCCGCCAGCAACATGGCCGCCAAGGCATGCTTGA
Source organism: Achromobacter sp. (assembly GCF_057314935.1). NCBI lineage: Bacteria > Pseudomonadati > Pseudomonadota > Betaproteobacteria > Burkholderiales > Alcaligenaceae > Achromobacter > Achromobacter sp. Next base: position 47,914 of record NZ_DBHKZA010000045.1, on the reverse strand, counting down.
ACACAGGCTGGAAGGATCGGGCCATCACAGCGACTCCAGGAAACGGATCAGGTCGGCGCGTTCTTCGGGCGTCATCGCCACGACGCGGTCACGCGCGGGTTTGCCCGCGCCGTCATGCCACAACACGGCTTCCAGCAGCGTGCGGGCGCGCCCGTCATGCAGCCAGGTGGCATTGGGGTTCACGGTCTTGGTCAGGCCGATACCCCACAGCGGCGGCGTGCGCCATTCGCGGCCGTTGGCTTCGCCGTCGGACACGCCGTCGGCCAGGCCGTCGCCCATGTCATGCACCAGCATGTCGGTGTAGGGCCAGATCAGCTGGAAGCGGTGCTCCGGCTGCTTGGCATTGCGGCTTGTCACGTACTTGGGCACGTGGCAGGCCACGCAATTGGCTTCGTAGAAGAGCTTCTTGCCCGCCAGCACGCGCGCGTCGTCCGCGTCGCGTCGCGCCGGCACGGCCAGATTGGTGGAATAGACCGTGACGAAGTCCATCAGCTTGGCCGGGACTTCCTCGGGGCCGAAGCGCGGCTGCGCGCCGTGGGGCATGTCCAGGCACTGCTTCTGCGCAGGCGTGCAATCGCCCGAGTGCTTGGGGAACATCGGCGTGGACAGGCCCATGTCGTTGGAGAACGCGGCGGCGCTTTGCTGTTCGACCGTCGGTTGGCCGGCCTTCAGGTTGAAGCGGCCCAGCACGCGTGCGCCCGTGCGCGCATCCGTGACCCAATTGGCCTTGCCGACGATGCCGTCGCGCTTGTCCGCGCCCACGTTGGCCAGGATGTCGGCCTCGTGGATGGATTCCAGCAACCCCAGCCCGATCATGGGCGGTGCCAGGCGCGGCGAGATCTGCGTGTCGGCGCGCATCGGGCCGTAGCCCAGGTTCTCGATGCGGTAGGTGGGCTTCATCAACGTGGCGGTCTCCCCCCCGTTGAGCGCGACCGAGATGGGCTCGTACTCGATCTCCATGCGGCCTTCGGCGGGCAGGCCCGCCACCGCGAAGTTCTGCAATTGCACGCCATAGACGGGTTCTGGCAACGCCGCAAGTTCGCCCGCGGCAAGCTTGGGGTGGCCGCGGTCGGGGCCGCTTGGCACGGCCAGGCGCAGCAGCAGCGCCACCGCGTCCGTGCGCTCCAAAGGATCGAAGCCCGGCACCGTGCCGCGTCCGTCCTTGGTATGACAGGCCTGGCACGACCGCGCGTTGAACAGCGGCCCCAGACCGTCGGACGCCTGCGTGGAAGCAGGCGCCGACACCCAGTCCTTGCGGAACAGGCCGTTGCCGACCTGGAATTCCTGCCTGCCCTCGAAGCTCATGTTGGCCGACGGCTGCGAAAAAATATCGGCGTTGATGAGCTTGTTGGTCGTGCCCGCCCCGGCCTGCATGGTCTCGAAGGTTTCCACCTTGGAGAAATCGCGCGTGGGCGCGGTAATGGCGGTCACGCGTTTCTGGTCTTCGGGCGTCAGGTCATCACGCCCGGCGGGCACTTCAGATGCGGCGGCGGCGCCGGCGTGAGCCGACGCCGCCAGTACGGCGGCTAATACGAGTTTCACTTGAATACGGCGTCGGGTTTATCCAGGCTGTCGGAACCTTCGATGGCGACCTTGCCCAGGTCCAGCAACGCGATCACGCGTTCCAGGCTGCGGGTCTGGTCCACCAGGCGGTCGATGGCGGCCTGCACCATCGCGTTGCCTTCCTTGTTGCCGTCGGCAATCATCTGGTCATAGGTTTCGATCGTTTCGGCGCGCGTCTTCATCGCCTGCATGGCCGCCACCGTGGCGTCCAGCTTGGCGCGCACTTCGGCGTCCAGCTTCGGATCCTTGGCCTTGACCAGTTCAGACAGGCTGGCGCCCTTGACTTCCTTGCCGTCGATGCGGGTGTAGGCGCCCAGGTAGACGTTGCGGATGCCCAGTTGGTCGTAGTAGTGCGCGTTGTGCGTGTTGTCCGAGAAGCAATCGTGCTCTTCTTCGGGATCGTGCAGCATCAGGCCGAGCTTCATGCGTTCACCGGCCAATTCGCCGTACGACAGGCTGCCCAGACCGGTCAGCATGGCGATCAGGCCCGCCTTGGGATCTTCTTCGACGGCCTTGCGCGCGGCGCCGTCCTGCTTCCAGTTGCCCACCATTTCTTCCAGGTCCGTCACCAGCAGGTCGGTCACGGCCTTCAGGAATTCGATGCGGCGTTCGCAGTTGCCGCCGGTGCATTGCTTGGTGTCGAAGTCCGTGTGCGGACGGTTGCCCGAATGGCGTTCTTGCGGCGTGCCCTTGCGGTCGGCCGGCGCGGGGCCCGTGCCGTTCAGGTCCTGGCCCCAGAGCAGGAACTCGATGGCGTGATAGCCCGTGGCCACGTTGGCCTCGTTGCCGTCGGCCTCGTGCAGCACTTCGGACAGCAGCTGCGGCGTGATCTTGCTGACGTCGACCGTCTTGCCGCCCACCGAGAGCTTGGAATTGGCGATGACGTTGACGGCGTAATAGGCGTTCTCGTCGTTTTCGGTGCCGTAGGAGGCGTCCACGTAATCGATGAGGCCTTCGTCCAGCGGCCAGGCGTTCACGCGGCCTTCCCAGTCGTCGACGATGGGGTTGCCGAAGCGGTAGGCCTCGGTCTGCTGATACGGCACCCGGGCCGCCAGCCAGGCTTCGCGCGCGGCCTTCAGCGTTTCAGGGCTAGGTTTGGCGACCAGGGCATTGATGGCGGTGCGCAACGTCTTGGCGGCAGTCAGCGAGTCTTCATAGCCCGCCAACGCCAGATCCGAATAGGTGGCAACCACGGCCTTGGGCTCGACCGCGGCGTGGGCCGTTCCCCCGAATACCGCGGCGGCCAGCACCGCACCCAAAAGCAACTTGCGCATCGACTTTCTCCCGTAACTCGAACGGTCTCCGCCCCCGCGGCGGGCCGTTCCGACTTCAATTTTGTGGATGCGAGTGTAAACAATTTTCGTTTGATATTCAGCGCAGAGTCAGATACCTGACGTTTTTTTGAACGCCAACCAAGGACGAAACCACGCTGAAAGCGGTTGGCGGCCGCTACTATCCGGCATTCCCCGTCCCTCATTTTGTCGCCATGGAACTCCGTCAACTCCGCTATTTCGTCCGCGTGGCCGAGCTCGGCAGCATCGGCCGCGCCGCGCGAGATCTGGGCGTGGTCGCCTCGGCGCTGAGCCAGCAGATCAGCCGCCTGGAAAGCGAACTGGCTACGCGGCTGCTGATGCGCACGCACACCGGCGTCGTCCCCACGGCCGCCGGCACGGCGTTCCTGCGGCAGGCGCGGCTGACGCTGCGCCACGCCGAAAACGCCATCGCCGCCGCGCGCGAAGCCCGCCTGTCGGGCATGGTCAGCGTGGGGTTCGCCCCCACGACCGCCTCCGTGCTGGCCAAGCCGTTCTACGCCGCGATGGCCGAGCGCTATCCCAACGTGCGGCTGCACCTGGTCGAAGGCCTGTCGGGCAACCTGGGCGAACAACTCAACAACCGCCGGCTGGACCTGGCCGTGCTGTTCCAGAACGACAGCGGACAGGCGCGCAGCACGATCCCCGTCCTGGACGAAAGGCTGTTCCTGCTGGCGCGGCGGGGCATGTTCGCCTTGCCCGACGGTGAACCCGTCACCATCGCCGAACTGGCGGCCTTGCCGCTGGCGGTCACCAGCAAGGCGCATGGCCTGCGCGCCTGGGTGGAGGCCGCATTCGAGCGCGCAGGCATCGAACCTTGGGTCGAAGTCGAGGTGGACGGGCTGACCACCTTGATGGACCTGGTACAGGCCAACGCCATCGCCACCATCCAGCCGGGCGCCGCCGTCGCGCGGGCCGAGGCCGGGCTGCTGAACATGCACCCGATCGACGACCCGTTCCTGTTCCGGCGCAACGCCGTGCATTGCATCAACGAGGACGAGCTGTCGCCGGCCGCGCTGGCGGCGCGCTTGGTACTCGTGGACGTGATGCGGGCGCAGGTGCGCCATGGCGGCTGGCCCGGCGCGACCCTTCTCGATTCGTGATGCCCCCATGCCGGCCGCATGGCTAGGCCGCAGAAGGTCCCGCGGATAAATTGCATTCGTAGACGCTGCGGCATGGTGCTGCGGCCATGGACCTTCTCGAACGCTGATGACGACTGACACCCGACGCCCGGGCTTGCTTCCCATTCCTTCCATGCGACCGCATTGTTCCGAACAGGAATGGCAGGCCCGCGTGGATCTGGCCGCCTGTTATCGGCTGGTCGAGCGCTATGGCATGGCCGACATGATGGCCAATCACATCTCGGCGCGCGTGCCGGGCGAAGACAACGCCTTCCTCATCAACCCGTACGGCATGATGTACGAAGAGATCACCGCGTCCAGTTTGATCAAGGTGGACCTGGACGGCACCATCCTGGCCAAGCCCGATTTCGGCGAGCTGGACTACGGCATCAACAAGGCGGGGTATGTGATCCACAGCGCCGTGCACGCCGCGCGCCATGAAGTGGATTGCGTGATCCACACGCACAGCTGGGCATCCATGGCGGTGGCCTCCCTGGACTGCGGCCTGCTGCCGCTGACGCAGACGGCCATGCGCTTCCTGAAGATCGGCTATCACGACTACCAGGGCGTCGTGCTGGATCTGAAGGAACAAGCCTCGCTGCTGCAAGACCTGGGCCAGGGCGAGGCGCTGATCCTGCGCAACCACGGCGCGCTGACCGTCGGCAGGACGGTGGGCGAAGCCTTCAACTGGATGCACCGGCTGGAACTGGCGTGCCGCGCGCAATTGGCGGCGATGGCCACCGGCGCCCCCCTGCGGGCAGTCAGTCCGGCCGTGCTGGAAGAAACCTGGAACAACTATCAGCCCGGCACGCGGCGCCCCTACGGCGTCCTGGAATGGCCGGCCCTGTTGCGCAAGCTGGATCGCATCGACCCGGGCTTCCGCGACTGATTCCGCCGTTTTCCATGGCGCCGGCCGACGTGGCGGCACGGCGCCGCACATACCAAGACAACAACCACGAACGGAGACGATATGAACACTGCCCGAGCCCTGCTCGCCGCTGCGGCGGCGGCGTGCGCCTGTACGTCGCTGCCAGCGATGGCCGCGGACTACCCCGACAAGCCCGTCAAAGTCATCGTGGCGTTCACCGCCGGCGGCACGACCGACACGCTGACGCGCAGCATGTCCAATTCGCTGTCCAAGAAGCTGGGGCAGCCCTTCGTGGTCGAGAACAAGCCCGGCGCGGGGGGCAACATCGGCACCGAGTTCGTCGTGCGCGCCGCGCCGGACGGGCATACCCTGATCGTCAATTCCGTCGGCCCCATCGCGGTGAACGCGTCGCTGGCGAAGCTGCCGTTCGATCCCCTGACGGACCTGGTCCCAATGGTGCAGATCGCCACCGTGCCCAACGTGCTGGTCGTGCCCCCGTCGTCCCCCGCCAAGGACATCAAGAGCTTCCTGCAGTACGTGAAGACGGCGCCCCAGTTGAACTACAGCTCCACGGGCGTGGGCACATCCTCGCATCTGTCGAGCTACATGCTGATGGACCAGTTGGATGTCGAAGCCACGCATGTGCCCTACAAGGGCGCCGACGCGGTCAACGACTTGCTGGCGGGACGCATCGACTTCATGTTCGCCACCATCCCCTCCGTGATCGGTCAGATCCGCGCCGGCAAGCTGCGGCCGCTGGCGGTCAGCACCCTTCAGCGCTCGACCACCCTGCCCGAGCTGCCCACCATCGCCGAATCCGGCTACCCGGGCTTTGATGCCGGCTCCTGGTTCGGGTTCTTCGCGCCCAAGGGCACGCCGCCCGCGATGGTGGACACGATCAACCGCGAAGTCAACGCCGCCCTGCCCACGCTACAGGCGCAGATGCTGAATGAAGGGGCCGAACCGGTGGGCGGCACACCGGGCCAATTCGCGGCCTTCATCCGGCAGGAACACGACAAGTGGGCCGCGCTGGTCCGCAAGTTCGAACCCAGCGCCAACTGATCGCCCATGACGCCACACCAAGAGATCCGCATCCTGTGCTCGCCCGCCGAAGCGCCCGCCTTGCGCGAGGCGTTGCCCGCGGCGGGCACGCGCTTCATCCTGTGCCACCCTGAAGACGGGCAGCCCTGCGAGGCGCAAGTGGCCTTCGTGTCCCGCGACATCACGGGCGCGTCGACCAAGTTCCAGATCACGCCCGAGACCGCACGGTATTACGAGGCCATGCGTCATGCGCCCGCGCTGCAGTGGGTGCACGTGCATTCGGCCGGCGCCGACCGCGAGATCTATCAAAGCCTGCATGCGCGCGGCGTCGCCATCACTACCTCGCAAGGCGCGAGTGACGCGGTAGTGGCGCAAACCGCCGTCGGCGGCGTGCTGGCGCTGGCACGGCGCCTGCCAGTGCTGGCCGCGGACCAGCGCGAACGCGCGTGGCGTCCGCTGCTGGGCACGCGCACGCCGCGCGACCTGGCCGGCCAGCATGCAGTGGTGGTCGGCTGGGGCGGCATCGGACAGCGCATCGGCGAGTTGCTGCTTGCCCTGGGCCTGACGCTGTCGGTCGCGCGTCACTCCGACACGCCCGTGCGCCAGGCGCGGCATACCGTTACCTACCAGGCCCTGGCGGGGCTGCTGCCCGGCGCGGACTGGCTGGTGCTGGCCTGCCCGCTGACACCGGCCACGCGGGAACTGGTGGACCGCCAGGCGCTGGCCGCCCTGCCCGCGCACGCGTCGATCGTCAACGTGGCCCGCGGCCATGTCATCGACGAAGCCGCGCTGATCGACGCCTTGGCCGCCGGCCGCCTGGGCGGCGCGTTCCTGGACGTGTTCCAGCAAGAGCCGCTGCCCCCGGAATCCCCGCTATGGACGCTGGCCAACACCATCGTCACGCCGCATAGCGCCGGCTTCTCGGACGGCAACGCCGCGCGTGTGCGCGGCCTGTTCCTTGCGAACCTGGGCCGATGGACGCATGCGGAACCCCTGGCCAACAGGCTGGTCGGCTGACGCACGGATACGCCGAAAAAAAAGGCCCGGACGACGAGTCCGGGCCGAAGTTCCAGCCAACCTTCAGGGCTCGGCCGCCTTTAACGCTGCAAAGGCGCCTTGGCCGTTTCCTTTGCCGCCAGCAGCGCGATCGCGGTCACGACCAGCGCGGCGGCCACGTAGATCGAAATCGCCAGTGTCGAACTCCAGGACTTGTACAGGCTGGCAATGATCAGCGGCGCAAAGCCGCCGCCCACGATGCCGGCCAGCGTGTAGGCCAAGGACGAACCGGCATAGCGCACGCGCCCCGGAAATTGCTCGGTGATGAACGCCGCTTGCGGGCCGTACATCAACGCATGGATCAGCAGGCCCACCACCACCGCCGCGCAGATGGCGATGGGATGCGCCGTATCCATCAACACGAAAAACACGAAGGCCCAGATCATGCCCAGCACCGCACCCGCCAGATACACCGGCTTGCGGCCGATCTTGTCGGACAGCGCGCCGCACAGCGGCACGGCAATCGCATTCAACGCAGCGCCCAGCATGGTGGCAGTCAGCGCCATGGGTCGGGACAGGTGCAGCACGGTCGTCACGTACGTCAGCGTGAACACGACGACCAGCGCATACAGCACGTCCGAACCGATGCGCGAACCGCCCGCGATCAGCAATTGACGCCAATACTGGCCCAGCACCTCTTTGATGGGCGTGCTCGCGGTCTCGCGCTTTTCTTCCATTTCGAGGAACACGGGCGTTTCCTCGACGCCGCGGCGCAGCCACAGGCCGAACATCACCAGCGCCACGCTGGACACGAACGGAATGCGCCAGCCCCAGGCCTGGAAGTCCTCGGCGCTGACAAAAGCCGTCACCAGGGCGATGAAGCCGGTGCCGATCAGCGTGCCGCACGACGGGCCGACCTGCGTGAATGACGCGTTCCGGCCGCGCTGGTCCGGTTTGCCGTGTTCCATCGACAGCAATACCGCGCCCGCCCATTCCCCGCCCAGAGCCACGCCCTGCACGAAGCGCAGCGCCACCAGCGCCACCGGCGCCCACACGCCCCACGAGGCATACGTGGGCAACAGGCCCATCAGCCCGGTCGAGATGCCCATGATGACCAGCGTTGCGACCAGCACGAACTTGCGCCCCAGACGATCTCCCAGGTGCCCGAATACGAAGCCGCCCAAGGGCCGCGACACATAGCCCACCGCATAGGTGGAGAACGCCAGGATCGTGCCCGTCAAGGGATCGAAGGACGGGAAGAAGATGGAATTGAAGACCAGCGCGGCCATCAGGTTGTAGATGGTGAAGTCGTACCACTCCAGCGTGGTGCCGACCGAGCTGGCCATGGCCAGCCGGCGCATCTTGTTGGGCGTCGCCGCAGTGTGGGCCGCCTTCGCGGCGTGCAAGGCATGTTCTGCCATGGATTTCCCCTTGTTGTGTATCGGTAGAGAGTCGGGCGTGGCCGTGTTCAGCGCAGGTCCGACGCGTTCAGCTTCCAGCCCAGTTCAAGCAGCCAGCCATCCGCCGGATCCGACTTGAAAGCGCTGGCCGCCTGTTCGCGCAAGGCATGCGCGGCGGGCTCGGTGCTGGCCTCGACAACGAACAGGGGCGCGAGCTGGCGGTTGTCTTTGGATTCGCGCGGCAACGGTGTGCTGAGCGTGGTGTCGGGCACCAGCAAATAGGACTGAACGAAGCCGTCTGCCTGGGACAGGACCTGGCCGACTTGCCGGGCTTCGGCGATCAACGCCGCCGCGTCGTCGACCCCAGGCAAGGGCAGCACGACCAACTGGCTGCCGCTGCCGAAGCCCGTCACGGCCTCGACGGCGCAGACGCGGCGCATCGGGTCGCGCATGCGGTCCAGGTTGGCGATCGACCACGGCGTCTGGCGTTCAAAGGCAGCGCGGTAGTCGGCGGTGGTGAAGGCGGCCAGCGATTCGGTGCGGTAAAGGCCCAGGTACTTGCGGCCGCCGCTGCGCGACACGTAACGCGCGCCCGACAGGAAGCCGGGGATGCGCACGCGCTCTTCGACATGTTCGCGGTCGTACCAGCGGTTGAAATCAGGTTCATCGGCGGCCCCGACGTCGGAGGCGACGAAGAGCAGGCCATTGGGAGTCGAATCGGATGCGGCGGAGTGGCTCATAGCGGAAGACCAGCGTTCCTTCAATTTCAGAAGGCCACATCTTCATCCGCCAGGCCGGCCAGGGACAAACGAGTAATTCTTCCTTCCAGCAACAGAATTACTGAGCGCTACCCTAGGGATAACACTATTGCGCGGATCCGAAACGCGGTTCCGCGACCGAGGTCGTGAACTGGTCGGACGCCCGGCTGGCCAGTTCCGCGACCAGCCGGATGGCGTCCGACCCGGCGCTTTCCACATAGCTCACCACCAGCAGTTGCGGCGGCACCGGCATATCGCTGCGGATCACCTGCACTTCGCCGCGCGCCACATACTCGTAGATGGGCGGCAGCGGAACCAGCGCGCGGCCGAAGCCGCTTTTCACCAGACGCGCCAAGGCCGAAATGGAACTGACGCAATGCACCTTGCCCTGCGGCATGCCGGCCTCGCGGTACAAGGCCTTGAGCGCTTCGTGCGGCTGCGAGCCGGGGCTCATGGTCAATACCGGTTCGCTCAGCAGTTGCTGCACGGACAGCGATTCCTCGTCGCCCGCGCGTCCCACCCAGCCCATTTCCATGGGCAGGCAGGCCGTGCTGATGATGCCGGGGTCGTTCAGCAGGTCCGTCTGCAGCGCGATGTCCAGGGCGCCTTCGCGCAGGCCCCGGTGCAGCGCTCGCGTGGTCTCGGACGTCAACTGCACTTCGATGCCCGGGTAGGTGGACTTCAGGTTCGTCAAAAAGCCGATCAGCCACGTGTGCACCACCGTTTCGATCGCGCCGATGCGCACCAGGCCGAAGACCTCGTCGCCCCGCTTGCCCAGCGACAGGATCTGCTGGCGGATTTCCAGCAGGCGTTCGCCGTAGTCCAACAGCCGGGTGCCGACGGCGGTCAGGCGCAGTTCCTTGGCGTCGCGCTCGAACAAGCGCGCGCCGATGTCTTCTTCCAGCGAGGCGATGCGATTGGCCACCGCCGCCTGAGTGATATGGAGACGGTCGCTGGCGGCCCGGAAACTGCCCAGCCGCGCCGACCACAGAAATGCTTCGACAAAACGCGTATTCATCTTGAACCGGCGCCGCGTGGCGGCGCCCTTTTTCCCGTCTGCTTCAAACGCCCGGGGCGGCAAGCCCCGGTCCGCGTACATGCTACCGCCTAACCGCCCCGATGCGGGCCTGCACTGGGGTCCGCGACCTGTTGTGTCCCCTTCATTGGTGCGCCATGCACCAAAGTGGTTCATGGCAGGCACCAGCCCGACGCGCGGGAATGCGTCCGCCATAGGGCGTGGGCTCGTCGGAAAAAGTTGGCACGGGTCTTGCTTGGTGACTGGTATGCAAGCTTGTCTACAAGGCAAGCGCCGTCACCGGAAACACCGAGAGCACACCAGGAGCCCCCATGATCAACCGCAATGCGCCCTACGCCTTCAACGCCACCCGCCGCCGCCTGATCCAGGGGGCCGCGTTGGGCGCCGCGACGCTGGCTGCGCCCGCCCTGGTGCGCGCGCAGTCAGGGCCGGTGATCCGCATCGGCTTCTGGCCCGTGGCCGCTGGCCTGCCCTTCTACGCCGCCATCGAAAAAGGCTACTTCAAGGAAGCCGGCCTGAACGTCGAACCGCTGAAGTTCGCCGGCGCCCAGCAGGTCATGGAAGCCATGCTGGCCGGGCGCGCGGACGGCAGCGCCAATGGCACCGGCTCGGCGAACCTAGCCATCGGCGAAATCGCCTCGCCCGGCCTGTTCAAGATTTTCGCTTCCAATCCCAGCAACGCCAAGAACGTGCTGGACGAGTTCATCGTCGCGAAAGACAGTCCCATCAAATCCATCGCAGACCTCAAGGGGAAAAAGGTCGGATCTGGACCCGGCATCCAGAACGCCACGCTGGCCAAAGCAGTATTGGAGCGCGCCGGCGCAACCGGGGCAACCGTGGTCGAGTTGGCGATCAGCCAGCACGTCGCCGCGGTTGCCGCCGGCCAGTTGGACGCTTGCTACACGCTGGAGCCCACGGGCACCGTGGGCCGCCTGAACGGCACCACCCGCGTGCTGGAAACCGGCGTCATCGCCAAGTACGTGCTGGGCGATGCGATGGCGCCATGGTTCGGGGGATCGGCCTCGCTGACCACCGCCTTCCTGAAAAAGCATCCTGAAGAAAGCAAGAAGTTCATCGCCGCTTACGCGCGCGGCATCGAACTGATCCGCACCAAGCCCGAAGAGGCGCGCCCCTTCATGAAGGGCTACACCGCCATCGAAGGCCCGATGACCGAAGCCGTGCCGCTGGCCGCCTACACGCTCTACAACGAGTTCACGCCCAGCGACATCCAGTACTTCCAGAAATTCTTCGACCTGTTCACCGACAAGGGCATCTTCGCGCAGAAGGTCGACGTATCGACCATGCTCTACAAGGGCTGATCCATGACCGCAACCACCGCAAGCGGCGCCCCCACGGCGAAGAAGCCGCCCGCCAGGTTCAACGCAACGCGCCTCCTGCCGCTGATAGGCCCCTTGGCGCTGTTCGTGGTGTGGGACCTGGTGGTGCGCCTGCAACTGGTAAGCCCCGTACTCTTGCCCACGCCCAGCGCCACGATCGTGGCCTTGGTCAAGGGCCTGGCGGGAGGCCCGCTGCTATGGGACTTCCTGTCGTCCCTGAACCGCACGCTGCAGGCCTTCATCATCGCCGGCGTCATCGGCGTGCCGCTGGGCGTGCTGCTTGGCAGCAATGAAAAGGCGTATCGCAGCGTCGAATTCCTGGTGGACTTCTTCCGGTCCACCCCGTCTTCCGCGCTGATCCCGCTGTTCCTGATGATCTTCGGCGTGACCGACATGAACAAGATCGCCATCGCCGCGTTCGCGGCGGTGTTGGTCATCCTGTTCAACAGCGCCTACGGCGTCATCAATGCGCGCAAGCAGCGCGTGATGGCCGCGCGCGTGATGGGCGCATCGCGGTGGCAGATCTTCAAGGACGTGCTGATCTGGGAAAGCCTGCAGCCCACGTTCGTCGGCCTGCGCAGCGGCGTATCGATGGCGCTGGTGATCGTGATCGTGGCCGAAATGTTCATCGGCTCGGACAGCGGGCTGGGCAACCGCATCATCAATGCGCAGCAGGTGCTGAACGTGCGCGAGATGTACGCATCGATCCTGGCGGCTGGCGCCCTGGGCTATGTGCTGAACATTCTTTTTCTCATGCTGGAAAAACGCGTGGTCCACTGGAGCGGCCGATAAATGTCCACCGTCATCAACCCCATCATCGCCCCCGCGCCCGCCGCAGCGCCCTTCGCGCCCGGCCCGCTGGGCACCCACATCACGATCCGCGGACTGACCAAGTACTTCGCGGGCTGGCCGCTGTACGAAGACTTCAACCTGGACATCCCCAAAGGCAAGATCGTCTCGGTCTTCGGCCCCAACGGCTGCGGCAAGTCCACGCTGATCAACATGATCGCGGGGCTGATCCCCATCGACGCCGGCGAGATCCTGTTCGACGGCAAGTCGCTGGCGCAGACCAAGATCGGCTACGTCTTCCAGAACTACCGCGAGGCCATGTTCCCGTGGCTGCGCACGATCGACAACATCGCCTATCCGCTGCGCCTGGAAGGCCGCAGCAAAGCCGAAGTGGATGCGCGCGTGGAAGAACTGGTGGCCTCCTTCGACGTGAAGTTCGACTTGAAGCGCTATCCCTATGAATTGTCGGGCGGCCAGCAGCAGACGGCGTCCATCATGCGCGCCCTGGCGCCCGGACCCGAGGTGCTGTTTCTGGATGAGCCGTTCTCGGCGCTGGATTTCGAGATGACGCTGTTCATTCGCGAAAAACTGCAGGAAGTCTTCCTGCAGACGGGCACCACCATGCTGCTGGTCTCGCACGACCTGGAAGAAGCCGTGTACCTGGCCGACCAGATCCTGCTCCTGACCAAGCGGCCCACGCGCGTGGCCGAAATCCTGGACTACGCCGACGCCCGCCCCCGCACCGTGGAAACGCTGTCCGAACCCAGCTTCATCCAGATGAAGAAGCTCAGCCTGGAAATCTTCCAGCGCGAAGTGCGCAAGTAAGCCAGCCCCTCACCATCCAGTCCTCCGGGAGAGTCCGCCATGACCCAGGAAACCATCGATCAATATGTGCGCAGCGCCTTGGCGCTGTCGGGGTATGCCTTGCGCGAATCCACCACGGCCGAGGTCGTGCAGCAGTTCTCGCGCATTCACGACATCGCCGCCAGCTTCGTCGACGAAGCGCTGCCGGTGGAGCTGGAATCGGCTTCGGTGTTCCGCCCGTGACCGGCCCCGCCGCAGACATCGCCCGCCAGGTCGCCAGCGGCGAGCGCAGCGCCGTGGCCGTACTGGACGCCACGCTGGCGCGCATCCGAGAACACGATCCTCGCTACAACTGCTTTACCGCGGTCACGGAAGCCCGCGCCCGGCAGGAAGCCGCCGCCGTCGACGCGCGTCGCGCCCACGGCGAGCCGTTGCCGCCGCTGGCAGGCGTGCCCTACGCGGTGAAGAACCTGTTCGACATCGCCGACGAAGTCACGCTGGCCGGCGGACGGGTCAATGCCTCCAACGCGCCGGCCCGCCAGGATGCGCGGCTGGTCACGCGCATGCGCGATGCCGGGGCGGTGCTGGTCGGCGCGCTGAACATGGATGAGCACGCCTACGGCTTCACCACCGAGAACACCCATTACGGCGCATGCCGCAACCCGCACGACACCACCCGCATCGCGGGCGGCTCGTCCGGCGGCAGCGCCGCCGCCGTGGCGGGCGGCCTGGTGCCGCTGACGTTGGGATCGGACACCAACGGCTCCATCCGCGTGCCGGCGTCGCTATGCGGCATCTTCGGCCTGAAGCCCACCTTGGGCCGCCTGCCGCGCACGGGGTCCTTCCCCTTTGTAGGCAGCCTGGACCATCTGGGGCCCTTCGCCGCCAGCGCCAGCGACCTGGCTGCCGCCTACGATGCCTTGCAAGGCCCGGACGCCGATGACGCGGCCTGCGCGCAATACGCCCCCGATCCCGTGCTGCCTGGCCTGCGCGCTGGTACGCGCAACCTGCGCGTCGCGGTCCTGGGCGGCTACTTCGCGCAATGGACGGGCCCGCAGGCGCGCCGCGCCGTCGAGATCGCCGCCCGCGCACTGGACGCCACCGCGGTCGTCGAACTGCCCAGCGCGGCGCAGGCCCGTGCCGCCGCCTTCATCATCACCGCGGCGGAAGGAGGTGCGCTGCATCGCCGCAGGCTCGTCACGCACTACGACTATTACGAACCGCATTCCCGCGACCGCCTGGTCGCAGGCAGCCTGGTGCCCGCCGCCTGGGTGCAACAGGCGCAGCGTGTGCGCCATCGAGTCTATCGCGAAGCGCTGGCCTTGTTCGACCAGTATGACGTGCTGATCGCGCCCGCCACGCCCGTTTCCGCCACCAGAGTCGGGACCGACTGGTTGACGCTGGCCGGCAAGTCCTTGCCGGCGCGCGCCAGCATGGGGCTCCTGACGCAACCGATCTCTTGCATCGGCCTGCCGGTCTGCACAGCGCCCACCTGGCCCGAAACCGAGCAGGACGGCCATCTGCCGCTAGGCGTGCAACTGATCGGCGCGCCCTGGCGCGAAGCCGACTGCCTTGGCGCCGCCTACGCGCTGGAGCAGGCTGGCGTATCCCGGATCCGTACCCCCTGAACCGCCCCTCTCCCAGCCCCCTTTCAAGGCAATGCTATGGAAACCGCTTTCACCGCCATCGACATGCCGCGCACGCTGGCCGATACCGCCTACGGGTCGCTGAAACGGGACATCCTGGATTTCCGGCTTGCCCCGGGCGACCGCTTCACGGAAACCGAGATCGCCGACCGTCTGCAAGTCAGCCGCACACCCGTGCGCGAAGCGCTGTTCCGGCTGGAACGCGAAGGTTATCTGGAAGTGCGGCAACGCAATGGATGGCTGGTCAAGCCGCTGGACTTCAATACGCTGGACCACTTCTATGAATTGCGCAGCGTGCTGGAAATCGCGGCCGTGCATGCGCTGTGCTCGCCGGGCCAGGCGCCCGACCCGGCGCGTGCGCTGCATGCCCTGGCGGACATCTGGCTGGTGGACGAGAACGAACGCTCCAGCGACGGCGAGTGGCTGGCCGACCTGGACGAACGCTTCCACATCGACCTGGTGGCCGCGGCCGGCAATCCCGAGATATCGCGCGTGCACCGCGCGGCCACCGAACGCATCCGCATCGTGCGGCGGCTGGACTTCACCTTGCCCGACCGCGTCGGCACGACCTACGAGGAACATGGCGCCATCCTGCGCGCCCTGCTGGCGCGCGACGCGCCGGAAGCCGCCCGGCTGCTGCAATCCCATATCCAGGACAGCCAGACGGCCGTGCGCAAGATCACACTGCACCGCCTGTATTCCACGCGCCGCGCGAAGGCGGCTTGAGCCTGGAAGCCGGGGATGCCTTCATCCCGCGCGCAACCAGCGCTGCAGCACGCGCGTGATGACGGGAATGCAGACAAACACCATGATGGGCGTCAGGATCACGCTGGTGATCAACACGCGCCAGAATATCGGCAGGATGCTCAAGTGCTCGCTGACCAGTATCGAAAACACCAGCAGCACCGGAAAGTAGGCCAGCCAGATGCTGACGGCCTGCTTCCAGCGCGGCGGCGCGCTGGCGACCTTGGGCGCAAACCAACCGTCTGTGCCGCTGACCCGGTGCTCGTGGCTGGCCCGCACCAGCGTCGCCCCGCGCTCCAGCCACATCCGGCGCGGCAAGGATTTTTCCCAGCGGTTCAGGCTCGCCGCATCGGTGAAACGCAGCACGATCTGATACTGGTCGCCGCCTTCGGGCGGCTGCAGCACCCCAGACCCCAGAAAACCCGGAAAGCCCGCCGCGAGGATTTCGCCTTGGCGCATCCAGGACAGAAAATCGCTGTAGCGCTCGGGCGCGATGTGCCGGGTGACCAGCATGGTGACCGGGGCGGAAAGGGCGGAACTGGACATGGCGGAACTCCTGGGCAGCGGTGCAGCGTGTTATGTCGTGCAAATGCAGTGTTAACCCTAGCAAGCGGCATGCCAGCCTTGCGGCGCAGCAATCCTCCTGGGTGAATGGCGCTGCGCATGCCCGAGCGGAGAATTGACGCACCGCACCAGACACCATATTGGTGATTACCCTAGAACTCGCACCAGAACGGTGCATGCGGAGAAGACGTATGGAAATCAACCTGCCAGCGGTCGTGGCGGAAGTGACAGCGGCGTTCGAGCGCTACGAGACCGCGCTGGTCAACAACCAGGTGGACGTGCTGGACACCCTCTTTTGGGATAGCCCGCACACCTTGCGCTACGGCGCGGGCGAAAACCTGTACGGCTACGACGCGATCCGTGCCTTCCGGGCCGCGCGCGCGCCGCAAGGCCTGGCCCGCCGCGTGCTGCGCACGGCCATCACCACCTATGGCACCGACTTCGCCACCGCCAACCTGGAATTCCAGCGCGACGGCAGCGACCGCATCGGCCGCCAAAGCCAGACCTGGATGCGCACGCCTGCGGGTTGGCGCGTGGTGTCCGCACACGTCAGCCTGATGACATAGGGCTGTCACTGCACACCGCCACACTTGACCGGCCGGCATGCGATAACGATATTCGGAATCGGCATTGAGCAGGCCGCTGTCCAGGTCTACACTGGGCATTCCATTTTCCGTTGGAGCACCCGCCCCATGAGCACCTACAAGATTGCTGTTTTCGTCGGAAGCCTGCGCGCCGCCTCCATCAATCTGCGACTGGCGCGTGCGCTTGAAAAGCTGGTTCCTGCCGATTTCAAGTTCGAGTACGTGAGCCTGGGCGACATCCCGCTCTACAACCAGGACAACGAGAACAACCTGCCCGCGCCGGCCGCCAAGCTCAAGCAGCAGATCGCCGACGCGCAAGGCATCTTGTTCGTCTCGCCCGAGCACAACCGTTCGCTGCCCGCCGCCATCAAGAACGCCATCGACTGGGGCTCGCGCCCGTGGGGCCAGAATTCATGGCCCGGCAAGGCCGTCGGCATCGTCGGCGCATCGCCCAGCGCCGCGGGCACCGCGATGATGCAGCAGCACCTGCGCAACATCCTGGCCGCCGAAGGCGCCAATACGCTGACCACGCCCGAAGTCTTCCTGCAATACACGGAAGGCCTGGTGGATGACCAGTTCAACATCACCAACGAAGGCACGCGCAAATTCCTGCAAGGCTGGATTGACCGCTACGTGGATTGGGTCAAGAAGCTGAACAGCTGATCGCCGCCGCTGCCGGCCAGGGCCACGGCCCGGCCGGCACCGATCGCCCGATCTACCTCCGGGCGATCAAGCCCCCCGATGCGTCGGGGGGCTTTTTTTTGGAATGGAACGCGGCCGTTCAGAGAGATCGACACCGCTTTCGTACACGGAAAAAATTACGGAATGCTCAGTAGGAAACCACGGCGCTCAGAAATATTGCCGCGCCGCCGCCGGGCCGCCCCAAGGCGGCGCAGCCCCCTCGGGGGGCAGCAAGCGCGCAATGCGCGCGCAGCGTGGGGGCCAACTTATCCCCGCCAACTGTGGAGAACGTTGAGGACAGCTTTGGGGTAGACCCGAAATCTCCTGTCATGCCAACGACTTGCACGGGGTGGTCAAACAATGCGCAATCATCCTTTTGGATGAGTTTCAGCGCATTTATCCACGAAAAGCCTGGATGCCCGTCCAGGCCTTTTGCGCCCGCCCTGTCGCATGTGGATTTGTCCCAGCATTCTGTGGAAAAGCATGAGGACAGCTTGAGGGCAGGTCAGAAATCCCCTGTGATATCAATGCCCTGCAGGGGGTGGTCAAGAAAGGCCCAGGCATCCGATTTCGGGCCCGGGTTGTCCCCGCCAAATGTGGATAAGCCTGAGGACAGTGTGCGGGTAGTCGCAAAAATCCCTTATGCGGCAAGGACTTGGACGGAGCGGGCAAAGAACGCTCAATCGCGCGCGCCAAGCGGCTCGACATTTTGCGATGCAAGGCGATGGGGATAAGCGGACAGGCTTGTCCCCATCGAATGTGGACAAGCCTATGAACAGTCGGATAACAAGCCCGAAAAGTCCTTATCCGACAGCCACTTGGAATCGCTGCTCAAAAAAGACGCAGCGATGGGACATTACTTGTCCCCTTCCAGCCGCATGCCGATTTTCAACCCGACCTGCCAATGCGCCACCTTGCCGTTCTTGATGTGGCCGCGCACTTCCGTGACCTCGAACCAATCCAGGTTGCGCAGCGTCTCCGAGGCGCGCGCGATGGCTTTGGAGATCGCATCATCCGTGGACTTGGTGGAGGAGCCCACCAGTTCGATTTGCTTGTAGACATGATTCGACATAGCTCGTCTCCGCATAGGGGTGAGTCGTGAACCGTCGGCGCGCGGACCTTTCCGGCGCTTACGACCGGCAATCCATTCGAACACACAGGATACCTCCGCAGCGATAGAGTGGTGTTACGAGTTCCGTCGCCCGGTCTCGACAGGCGACGGCATTCGCTCCCGCAACCCAGCCAGGAGACCACCATGCCTGAACGCAAAACCCTGGAACGAGCCCAGCGAGACAAACGCCAAGGCAAGTCGGCGTCGACGCAGGCCGGAGAATTCGTACGCGAAGAAATTGACCACGTCCGCGAAGGCAAGCACGGCGTGCGGTCCGCCAAACAGGCCATCGCGATCGGCCTGTCGAAAGCGCGCCGCGCCGGCGTCAAGCTGCCGGCCTCCAAGAGCGCCAGCGCGGCGACCCGGCGCAAGGCTGAGCAAGACACCCATGCCGCCAAGGCGGGGCACGCCAAGTCCGCCACGCGCGCCCGCGCCACCACGACCGCATTGAAAAAGGAAAGCGCCCAGCCCGCCTCGCGCGCCGCGCTGTCGCGCCAGGCCACCAAGACGGCTGGCCGTCGCACCGCCGCAGACCGTTCGGCTGCCGCCAAGAAAGCGGCGGCCACCAAGGGTGCGGCCGGACGGTCTGCCGCAGCGAAGAAGGCAGCCCGCACGCGAGCAGCGAACAAGGAGGCGGGCGGCGCGCACCATCGCGCCGCGCGTTGACCAGGGCAGCGCCTAGCCCGCGTCGAAGAGCCTGAACCGTTCCTGCAGGAATTCGCGCATGCGTTTGACGGCTGGCGACAGCAGCATGCGATGCACGCACAGCAGGTACAAGGGAGAGGGTTCGGTGACGTAGTCCGGCAGCAGCTCGACCAGCCTGCCCGCGCGCAGGTCCGATAGCACGTCGTAGCGTGACTTGTAGGCCACGCCGTGTCCGGCCAGCGCCCAACGCCGCACCAGGTCGCCGTCATCACCCACGCGGTCGCCCTTGACGGGCACGGTCGTGCTGGTGCCTTCGCGTTCAAAGGTCCAACGGTCATGCAAGGTCTCGCCCAGCACGAACGACAGGCAGTTGTGGCGGCGCAAATCGGCGGGCGCCTGGGGCACGCCATGGCGAGCCAGATAGGCGGGCGACGCGCACACGACGCGACGGTTGTGCTCGGCCAGCGGCAGGGCCACCAGCGCAGAGTCGTTCGGCGTCCCGTAGCGGATGGCGATATCGACGGGCTGGCGGTAGAGATCGGCCAGCCGGTCGCTGATGCGTACCTGGAAACTGACGCGCGGATGCTGGTGCTGGAAATCATCCAGCCAGGGCAACAACACATGGCGCCCAAGGTCCGAGGGGATGGATACCGACAGCGTGCCCGAAATGGCCGTCTTGTCGCGGGCCATCGCGTTCTTGCCGGCTTCCAGCGTGGCAATCGCCGACCGGGCGTACTCCAGGTAGCGCTCCCCATCGCTGGTCAGCCGCAGGCTGCGCGTCGAGCGCACGAACAGGCGCGTCTCAAGCGTCAGCTCCAGGCGCTTGAGCGCGGCGCTGGCGACGGCCGGCGTCAAGTCCAGTTCACGCGCCGCGGCGGAAAAGCTGCCGTGATCGGCCGCCGCCACGAAGATCCTCAAGTCCTCGAACCGGACCATGATCGCCTCATTTTCAAAAAAATATTGAAACTGAGTCGGATGCTAGCCGGTTTTTCATTGCTGCGGACTGGGTAATCATGGCCCTGTTCCCCGACACCTTTGGAGTCACCGTATGAAAATCGAACTGAACGGCAAGAAGGCCCTGGTCACCGGATCGTCTGGCGGCATCGGGCTGGCCATCGCCCTCGGGTTGGCCGAAGCCGGCGCCGAAGTCGTGCTGCATGGCCGCAATGCCGACAAGCTTGCCCACGCGGCCGAGGCCATCACCCGGAAACTCCCGGCTGCCCGCGTAAGCACCGTGCAGGCAGACTTGGCCACCGCCGATGGCGCGGCATCGGTCTGCGCCGCCCATCCCGATGTGGACATCCTGGTCAACAACGCCGGCTTCTTCGCCCCCAAGTCCTTCACCGAAATCACCGACGATGACTGGCAGGCGATGATGGACACCAATGTCATGAGCGGCATCCGCCTGTCGCGCTACTACCTGCCGCGCATGATGGCCGCGAACTGGGGCCGAATCATTTTCATCTCGAGCGAATCCGGCGTGCAGATCCCCGCCGAGATGATCCACTACGGCGTCAGCAAGACGGCGCTGCTGGGCGTGTCGCGCGGGTTGGCCGAACTGACCGCCGGCACCGGCGTCACGGTCAACGCGGTGCTGCCCGGCCCGACGCGCTCGGAAGGGGTGGCCGACTTCTTCGCCGAAATGGCCAAGGAACAAGGCGTGTCCCAGGACGACATGGAACGGGACTTCATCGCCCAGCACCGCCCGACATCGCTGCTGCGCCGCCTGGCCACGGTGGAAGAAGTGGCCAATATGGTCGTCTACACGTGCTCCACGCAAGCCTCGGCCACCAATGGCGCCGCGTTGCGCGTCGATGGCGGCGTCGTCCGCTCCATCCTGTGATCCACGCCCTTACCCCGAACCGAGCCGCCCCATGAAAGCCATCGCCTATTTCAAGAACCTGCCCGCCGACCACGCCGACGCCCTTCAAGACATCACGCTTGCCGAGCCCGTGCCCGGCGACCACGACCTGCTGGTCGACGTGCACGCCATTTCCGTCAACCCGGTAGACGTGAAGATCCGCGCCAACCGCGCGCCCAAGGACGGTCAACCCGAGATCATCGGTTGGGACGCCGCCGGCATCGTGCGCGCGGTGGGCGCCAAGACCAGCCTGTTCAAGCCCGGCGACCGAGTCTGGTATGCCGGCGCGCTGAACCGGCCCGGCGCCAACAGCGAACGCCATGTCGTCGACGAGCGCATCGTCGGCCGCATGCCCGACAGCCTGGACTTCGCCCAGGCCGCAGCCCTGCCGTTGACGACCATCACCGCCTGGGAACTGCTGTTCGACCGCCTGCGCGTGCTCGACAACGCCGCGCCCAGCCAGCACACTCTGCTTGTCATCGGCGCGGCCGGCGGCGTGGGGTCGATCCTGGTCCAGTTGGCGCGCCAGCTGACCGGCCTGACGGTGATCGGCACCGCCTCGCGGCCCGAGACGCAAGCCTGGGTGCGCGAGCTGGGCGCTCACCATGTCATCGACCACAGCAAGCCCCTGACCGAAGAGCTCAAGCGCCTCGGTTTCGATCAGGTCAGCTATATCGCCGGCCTGAACCAGACCGACAAGCACTTTCCGCAGATGGCGGCAGCAATCGCCCCGCAGGGCAAGATCGCGCTGATCGACGACCCGGCCGCCATCGACGTCCGCTTGCTCAAAGGCAAATCAGCATCGTTGCATTGGGAATTCATGTTCGCGCGCCCCCTGCACAACACGCCCGACATGATCGCCCAGCACGAACTGCTGAACCAGGCCGCCCGCCTGATCGACAACGGCACCCTGCGCACGACGCTGGGCGAGCACTACGGCACAATCAACGCCGCAAACCTGCGCCGCGCCCACGCGTTCATCGAAAGCGGCAAGGCGCAGGGCAAGGTGGTGCTGGAAGGGTTCTGAACCGGACGCGTCCCGGGGCGTCCCAGGGGCTTCGCCCGTTTCGGGCGGGGCCCCTCGCCATTCAGGCGAGAAAGCGGTAAAAACGCGGGCGGACTGTTCCGCACGAAAATTACCGGGAGCTTCCCCTGCTTGCCCATTTGATCGATCAAACGCTAGAGCCGCTCCTGTGGGGGATGGTCGCGTTTACCTTGCTGATGCTTCGGCTGGCCCCGCTGCAGGGCTGGAAAGCCGTCATCGTGGCCGGCGTCGCAGCCGGCATGGTGTTCGACACCGTCCAGTTCCGCGTCGGCCCGCCACGGCTGTGGGACTCGCTGGTCTTTGGCTCCATTCTGGCTGCCCTGGTGGCGGCAGCCGTACTGGAAACGGCCTTCCACCTGTTGGCGCGGGTACGCGCCGGGCGCGCTCAAGGCTGAAGCCCGGGGCCCGGCACGGCACCGGCCCCTGGTCAGCGTAGAACGCCAGGCCGTGGCCTAGCCGCGCCCTTCCCGCTTGGCGCGGGCATGCGGATCATTGATCTCGGCGTCGAGTTCCGTGATCAGCCAATCGAACCAGCCCTTTTCCGTGCGGGCGTACACCACCGCGGCAGGCGTCTTGCCGTCGCGCCACCCGGCCTGATGCGTGTCCATCCACGACGCCAGGCTCTTGTGCGGCGCCAGCAGGCCCGACAACCAAGCCCAGACATACTCGGGCACATTGCGCCGGAAACCCTTGGCGCTGGCGTAGATGGTGGGCTCAAGCGGCAGGCTGCCCGAGCGGGCCAGCTTCTCCTGCACCCGGCGCAGCGTCTCGGCCGCGGCCTGCAATTGTTCGGTGCTGAGCTTTTTCACGTAGGGACTCCTGGGTTGGATTTGCCCGGATTATCGCCGGAGGAACGGGCGCTTACCAAGCACTGCGTTCTGACGCGGCGCGCTTCAGCGCGGGGCGCGCGGCAGGGCCAGGCCCAGCAGGCAGGTGGCGCTGAACCGCGCTCCCGGCTCCAGCGTCCGCATGCCCGTGCGCGTATCGCCCTCGGCTGCCCGGTTGAAGGCATCCGCCACATTGGTGACCGGCTCCACGCACAGGAAGTCCGAGCCCGGCGCGGTATAGACCACAAGATGCGCAAACGCGGCATCCGCGTGCAGCGCCAGTTCGCGCCCATCCGCCCAGTGCAGCGTGGCGCGCCCTTCCCATTGCGACAGATAGGTATCGCACCCTTCGGCCGACTGGCGCAACTCGCGCACATGCTTGACCTGGCTGCCCGTCGGTATGCCGTCCGCATCGGCCGGCCACACCCGCCGCGCATTCAATGTGACCCGCTCGGCGGTGAAGTAAGGATGGATGCCCAAGCCGAAGGGCATGGGCGTATCGCCCTGATTCGTGATGCTCAACGACAAGCTCAACCCGCGTGCGTCCAGCCGGTAGCGCTGCACGCATTCAAACGGCCAGGGCCATCCCAGCACGCCGGCCGGCTGACTCAGCACCAGATCGATGCTGTCTGCCGCATGGTTGCGCACCTGCCACGCCTGGAACAGGCCGGCGCCATGTATCGCATTCGGGCGGCCCGCCACGGATTGCAGCGCATGCCGCGCGCCATTGAAGGTGAACACGCCGCCGCGGATACGGTTGGAATACGGCGCCAAGGGGTAGGACCCCGCCCGCGGCCATTTGCCCGCCGGCCATTGGGTCGGGGTCAGCGGCACGATCCAATCCAACGCGCCGGTCGACAAGCGGGTCAGGCGTCCACCGCCGCCGGGCGCGAATTCGGCTTGATGCCCACCGCCTGAAATGACGACGCGCTCGGTCGCATCCAAGGGGTCGGCAAAAGGGTATTCCTGCATCTGCGGCTCCCGCGGCAGTCACAGTGCCGCGTCGCAAGATTGTGACGCCGGCGCACCTGCGCGGCAAGTTCGGCTACCGCGACGACGCCATCGCGCCGCTCGCCGCGGGCAGGCAACCCAATCCGCGCAGCGTGTTCGCAACGGCCAGGTCCAGCGGCGTGCGCGGCTCGTCGCCCAGCACGGCCCGTAGGCGCGCGTTGTCCATCCGCACCGGCGTGCGCCATAGATAGCGCATCTCCAGCAACTCGCGCAGCGTCGGCACGAAGGGCGAGGCCAGGCGGACCAGCCACCACGGAAAGGCGCGCAACGACGCGTGGCCGCCGTGCCGGTCCACCGCGCGCTGGATCGACGTGGCCATGCGCAGGCCGTCTTCGTCCCAATGGCCCGCCATGTGGAAATTCTCGAACGGCGCAAGCGCCGACCGCTGCGCCAGCAGCGCCACCATCGTGCGCGCCACATCCGGCAGATACGCCCATTGGTGCCCCACACCCGGGTCCCCCGGCAGCTTGACGGCCGCCACCGGCCGGCCGGGCGTCACAAGACCTTGCGAGAACCAGCTGTTGCCCGCCTGAGGTCCAAAGAAATCGCCTGCGCGCAGCACGATCACGCGGGCGCCCCGCCCGCTGGCCGCCTGCAGGCGCCGTTCGAGCTCGACGCGGATTGCGCCTTTCCGGGTCAGGGGATGCTGTGGCGCATCCTCGGTCAACAGGGGAAAGGCGTCCGGCCCATAGTTGTAAACCGTGCCCGGCAACACAATCGTGGCGCGTTCCGTGATGGCGGCAGCGATCGTGTGGTCGATCATCGGCAGCACCAGTTCGCCCCAGCGCCGATACCCGGGCGGATTGACCGCATGCACGATCACGCTGCATCCCCGCGCTGCTCGCGCCACGTCTTCGCGGCGCATCGCATCTCCCCGCAACCAGACGATGCCGTCACGCTCGAGCCTGTCCTCGGGCAGCCCGCGCTTGACGGCCCGTACCTGCCAGCCCGCGTCGCGCAATTGCCGCGCCGACTCGCCGCCCACGCCCCCCGTGGCGCCCAGCACCAGCACCGTGGATTCCCGCGATCGGTCCAAGCCGGATTCCGGGGGCATTGCTTGTGCGTGCGCCATCTGCTGGCTCCTGAGCGGTATGCGAAGGCGCCAGTCTGCGCTGCGTGCAGAAGAAAATAAATTGCCCAACATGTGGGTGCAGCTATACATTTATGCATGACCAACACGATCGGCTGGGAGCTTTACCGCAGCTTTCTCGCGGTGCTGACCGAGGGTTCGCTCTCTGGCGCCGCGCGCGCGCTGGACCTGACGCAGCCCACCGTCGGACGCCATGTATCTGCGCTGGAAACCGCGCTGAACCAAGTCCTGTTCACGCGCTCGCAGGTCGGTCTGCTGCCCACCGAAGCGGCAGAATCCCTGCGCGGCTACGCCGAGGCCATGCGCAGTACCGCCGCAGCGCTGGAGCGCGCGGCGGCCGCACATGGCCCCGGCGTATCCGGCACCGTCCGGATCTCCGCCAGCGAAGTCGTCGGCATCGAAGTCCTGCCGCCCGCGCTGGCGCGGCTGCGGCGCGAGCATCCCGGGCTGAAGCTGGAACTGGTCGCGACCAACCGCGTGCAAAACCTGCTGCAGCGCGAGGCCGACATCGCCGTGCGCATGGCACCGCCCAAACAGGAACAGCTGATCGCGCGCCATGTGGGCAACGTCGTGATCGGCCTGTATGCGCGCAAGGACTATCTACGGCAACACGGCACCCCGGCCACGCCGGCCGATCTGGCCCGCCACACGCTGATCGGCTTCGACGAGGAAACGCCTTTCCTGCGCACCGCCCGGAAGGCTTTCCCTGCCTGGACCCGCGAAGCCTTGTCGATGCGGGCCGACAGCGATCTGGCCCAATTGGCGCTGATCCGCGCAGGCGCCGGCATCGGCTTTTGCCAGGCCGCGCTAGCTGCGCGCGACAGGAAGCTCGTCCGCGTGCTGCCCGAATCCTGCGCCCTGCTGCTGGACACCTGGGTCACCATGCATGAAGACCTGCGCCACAGTCCGCGCTGCAGGGCGGTGTTTGATGCATTGGTGCAATGCCTGCTGGCGCATACGAGCCAGCAATAGGCGGCTCGCCGCGATTCCCCGGGGGCTGGACAATGGCGCCTCGTCGCAAATCTTGGACTACCCGCATGCTGAAATCCCTAGGGCACTCACTGATCCAAGTCTGATATTCTGGACTGGATCACGAAGGGGCCACACATCATGGCAAACCGAGTCCAGTTGTTCCAGGTCAGACCCGTCACGGTCGGGGCGCAGTTCGCAATGCTGGGTACGGCCATCAAATGGTCGCTTGGACTCGTCCCCCCTCCCAGCGCCTTGGTGATCGACGGCGAACCTTTCCGGCTGGCCCCGGTTTCCGAAGCCCAGTTCTGGAAGTTCGCGGTTCGCCTCGCGTTCGTCGGCGTGGCGGTGGTCGTCACGCGCAACGGGATCTGCGATCCCGCCGGCACGGTCGACGGCAAAGGCGTCCACGCGTTTGGACGGGATTTCGCGTTGCGCATCGACTAGCAGGACAAGTGCCGGACGGCAATCCCGCGCACGCGCGAATGCGCCCGGACAAACAAGTCCCATCCCCTTCCCTGCCCCCCGCTCCGGCCCGATACAATCACGGGCATGAATTCAGCAACACAAAACACCGCCGCCGACGCCCACGCGGGCCACACCCCCATGATGCAGCAGTACCTCCGCCTGAAAGCGGAGGCTGGCCCCTTGCTGCTCTTCTACCGCATGGGCGACTTCTATGAAATGTTCTATGAAGATGCCGAGCGCGGCGCGCGTCTGCTCAATCTGACGCTGACCAAGCGCGGCTCGTCCAACGGCATCCCGATCCCGATGGCCGGCCTGCCCGTGC
This sequence comes from Achromobacter sp., assembly GCF_057314935.1. Classification (NCBI taxonomy): domain Bacteria; kingdom Pseudomonadati; phylum Pseudomonadota; class Betaproteobacteria; order Burkholderiales; family Alcaligenaceae; genus Achromobacter; species Achromobacter sp. The sequence continues at coordinate 21,323 of NZ_DBHKZA010000045.1, read as the reverse complement.
ACGCCATGGAGCAGTACCTGGCCCGCCTGGTCGCGATGGGCGAATCGATTGCCATCTGCGAACAGATCGGCGATCCGGCCGCGTCCAAGGGGCCGGTCGAACGCCGCATCGTGCGCATCGTCACGCCGGGCACGCTGACCGACGACGCCCTGCTGCCTGCCAAGGCGGACCGCGCGCTGGCCGCCGTGTTCGTCACCGGCAACGCCCGCGCCCCGCGCGCCGGCCTGGCCTGGCTGAACCTGGCCAGCGGCGAATTCCGCGTGACCGAATGCGCACCGGCGCAGCTGGAATCCGAACTGCACCGCATCGCGCCCGCGGAAGTCATCTGCGCCGACAGCGCCGACTTCGATTTCCCGTTCGAAGGCGCCCGTGCCCGCGTGCCGGACTGGCACTTTGAAAGCGACGGCGCGCGCGCGCATCTGCTGGCGCATTTCAAGACCGATACGCTGGCCGGATTCGACATCGAAGACATGCCCGCAGGCGTCTGCGCGGCCGGCGCGCTGCTGCGCTATGCGGCGCGTACGCAGTCGCAGGCGCTGGCCCACGTGCAAAGCCTGTCGGCCGAGCGCCCGGGCCAGTACGTCTTGCTGGACCCGGTGACCCGCCGCAACCTGGAACTGACGCAAACGCTGTCGGGTGAAGATTCGCCCACGCTGTTCTCGCTGCTGGATGGCTGCCGCACGCCCATGGGCAGCCGGCTGCTGCGCCGGTGGCTGCACCACCCGCTGCGCGAAAACGAGCAGGCGCTGGCGCGCCAGCAAGCCATCTCGGCGCTGTTGGCCGGCCGCATGGACGTCGAGCAGGCCTTCGGCGCGGCCGGCTTAGGCTCGGCAGGCCTGCTGGAAGCGCTGCGCGCCGCGCTGAACGCCTTCCCCGACATCGAACGCATCGCCGCGCGCCTGGCGCTGCGTTCGGTGCGCCCGCGCGAACTGGCCAGCCTGCGCGATGCGCTGGAATCCCTGCCTGCCTTGCGGGACCTGGTCGAACCCATGTCCGACTCGCCGCGTCTGGGTGAACTGATCTCGCACCTGTCCGTGGACCCGGCGCTGGCCGCACTGCTTGTCCGCGCGATTGCGCCGGAGCCCGCTGTCGCCATCCGCGACGGTGGCGTCCTGGCCGCCGGCTTCGATGCCGAACTGGACGAGCTGCGCGGCCTGGCGGCCGACGGCGGCGACTTCCTGATCCAGCTGGAAGCCCGCGAGCGCGAGCGCACGGGCATCAACAACCTGCGCGTGGAATTCAACCGCGTGCATGGCTTCTACATCGAAGTCTCCAAGGGCCAGACGGCCAAGGTGCCGGAAGATTACCGCCGCCGCCAGACGCTGAAGAACGCCGAACGCTACATCACGCCTGAATTGAAGACGTGGGAAGACAAGGTGCTGTCCGCGCAGGACCGTTCGCTGGCGCGTGAAAAGTGGCTGTTCGAGCAACTGCTGGACGTGCTGGCCGAACACGTGCGCCCCCTGTCGGACTGCGCGGCCGCGCTGGCCGAACTGGACACGCTGGCCGCCTTGGCCGACCACGCGCGCCGCCACGACTGGATGGCGCCCGACTTGTCCGAGCAGGCCGACATCGATATCGAGGCCGGCCGCCACCCGGTGGTGGAACACGCCATCGAACGCTTCACGCCCAACGGGTGCCGCCTGGACCCGGCGCGCCGCATGCTGTTGATCACCGGCCCGAACATGGGCGGTAAATCGACCTACATGCGGCAGGTGGCGCTGATCGTGCTGCTGGCGCGCATCGGCAGCTTCGTGCCCGCCACGCGCGCCCGCATCGGCAAGATCGACCGCATCTTCACTCGTATCGGCGCGGCCGACGACCTGGCAGGCGGACGCTCGACCTTCATGATGGAAATGACCGAGGCGGCCGCCATCCTGTCGGCCAGCACGCCCAACAGCCTGGTGCTGATGGACGAGATCGGCCGCGGCACGTCCACCTACGACGGCCTGGCGCTGGCGTGGGCCATCGCCTGCCGCCTGTTGGCGCACAACCGCGCGCTGACGCTGTTCGCCACCCACTACTTCGAACTGACCCGCCTGCCGGCTGAGCAACCGGCGTCCGCCAACGTGCACCTGGCGGCGGCGGAATCAGCCAGCGGCATCGTCTTCCTGCACGAAGTGCGCGAAGGCCCGGCCAGCCGCAGTTACGGGATCCAGGTGGCGCAACGCGCCGGCGTGCCGGCAGCTGTGATCCGCCAGGCCACACGCGAACTCGAACGCCTTGAAGCACAGGGCGCGCCCACACCGCAGTTGGGCCTGTTCTCGGCTGCAGCAGACGCCGACGCGCAGGCCTACGCCGAGACCGAGCGCTCGGACGCGATCGAGGCGCTGGACGCCTTGCGCGAATCGCTTGCCGCCATCGACCCCGACAGTCTTACCCCGCGCGAAGCGCTGGATGCCCTCTACCGTCTAAAGAAGCACCTTCAATGAACCTCGACCAACGCCTGCCGCTGCTGGGCAATCAAAGCCCCAACGACTTCATGCGCCGCTATTGGCAGCGCAAGCCGCTGCTGATCCGCCAGGCCATCCCCGGCTTCAAGCCGCCGCTGACGATCGCGGCCATCAAGAAGCTCGCTCGCCGCGACGATGTCGAGTCGCGCCTGATCTGGCGTGAGAACGGCGAATGGCAAATGGAAAACGGCCCGTTCGCGCGCCTGCCCAAAGACAACGAAGGCGATTGGACGCTGCTGATTCAAAGCGTGGACCTGCTGAGCGATGCGGCGTCTGAACTGATGGGGCTGTTCCGCTTCATTCCCGATGCTCGCCTGGACGACGTGATGATCAGCATCGCCAGCCATGGCGGCGGCGTGGGCCCCCACTTCGACAGCTACGACGTGTTCCTGCTGCAAGCCGCCGGGGAACGCGAATGGCGCTACGGCCGCCAGAAGGACCTGTCGCTGGAGCCCGGCCTGCCGCTGAAGATCCTCAGCAACTTCCAGCCGGAAGAAAAGGCCGTGCTGGTCCCCGGTGACATGCTCTATCTGCCGCCGCAGGCCGCCCACGACGGCATCGCCATGGGCGACGGCTGCATGACCATCTCGATCGGGTTCCGCGCCCCCACGCAGGCCACGCTTGCACGCGGGCTGCTGGAGGCCGCCGCTGACCAGGTAATGGCCCGCGTCGGCCTGCTGGGCGGGCCCTACGGTGAACCGGCACTGCCCGGCCCCAAGCTGTCCGCCGTCTATCGCGACCCGGGCCAACCCGCCGTCGACACGCCGGCGGCCCTGCCAGATGCCCTGGTGGACGCCACGCTCGCGACCGTCGAAAAGCTGCGCTTCGACGATGCGCTGGCTTCGCGTTTCCTGGGTTGCTGGCTGACCGAACCGCACAATCTCAGCGTGTTCGACGCGCCCGAGGGCATGGACGTTGACCTGGAAGAAGACTGGCCCGCGTCGGGGCGCCTGGTGCTGGATCGCCGTAGCCGCATGCTGTATCGCGGCAAGCAGCTGTTCATCAACGGCGAAACCGCAATGACGCCGGCCGACGCCGCCCTGCGCACGCTGGCCGATGCCCGCAGCCTGGAGTGCGCCGACCCGGCCTGCGCGAAACTTTCCGACGACGCCCGTTCCTGCCTGGCGGACTGGCTGGATTCGGGGTGGATCCGATACGTGCCGGCGTAGTATCCAGACACGTACGCGTATCTGACTTGCACAGAACGCAATCAGGTCTATGCGTACAGTCACATCAGGAAAGACATAACACGTAGCTGAAAGGTTTGTTGCCGTTGGGATGCGACCTTTTTAACTTTCACACGCGATCGGCCTTCAGCTTCCTGTAGCCTGGATTCTGGTTTCCCCTAAGGGGGTTTCAAGAGTCGTCATCTACAGGAGTCCAAAAATGATGAGCAAAACCTTGATTATTGCCTCGGTGCTGGCAGTATCGCTCAGCGCTTGCAACAAGAAGGAAGATGCCCCGGCGCCCGCGACCAACCCCACTCCGGGCGCAAGCACGCCTGCCCCGTCGTCCACGCCCCCGGCCACGTCGCCGGCTCCGGCGCCCGCCCCCAGCACCACGCCTGGCGGCGGTTCGAATACCCCGGGCGGCTCGACCACTCCGGCGTCTTAATAAAACAGAGACGAACCCCCGCTCTGAAGACGTGAAAAAGCCCCGGCAGCCAAACTGCCGGGGCTTTTTCACGTCTGCCTTCGCCTGGCTGGCAGCGCCCTTCCGGCGATAGCCCAGCCAGCAGCCCAAACCGCAGAGTGCCCGTCGTGAAGCCACGGCAAGCCCATGAAAAAGGCCCCCTTGCGGGGGCCTTTGCATCAAACCGGCGACCAGGCACCGGTTCGGCGCGCCTTACATCTTGTCTTTCAAGACGCTCAGCAGGCGCTGGGCCGTTGCGCTGTTGTCGCGTGCGCCCGAGGAGTCCAGCACCGTCACCGTGGTCTGATCGCCCGTGGCGGCCAGGTGGATACGGTATTGCGGCGCCTCGGCCTTCTTGTCGCCCGAGAACATGCGGCCGAAGAAGCCCGGTTGCTCGTTCTTTTCGCCCGTGTCGGTATCGACGTAGCGCACGAAGTAGTCGCCCGCGGAGCGGTCGCGGTCGTCCACGGCAAAGCCGCCGCCGTCCAGCGCCACGCCGACGCGGCGCCATGCGCGGTCAAACGATTCGGCCACCAGCAGCGATGCGCCTTGCGCACGGACATCTTCCTGCACCGCCGGCTTCTGCGGCGCGGCTTCGGCCTGCTGCACCAGCTTGCGGGCATTGTCCACGTCCGAACCCAGGTAGACCATCATGCGGGCCAACATGGCGGCATTCAGGCCCGGATCTTCCTTGCCGTTCTGCCATTGCACCTGGCCGCCGTCGGAGCCGACGCGCTTTTCAAGCATCTGGCGATGGCTGACGTAGACCTCGGTGTGGCCGTTCACGCGCTCGACGCGGGTACGGAATTTCTCGCGTTCGCCGCTGTCCCATGCCGATTCCAGCACCGCGCCCAACGCCTGGCGCAGCCAGCTTTCCGGGATCTTGGCGCGGTTTTCCGCCCAATCGGTTTCGATCAGGCCGGCGCTGGGGTTGTTGCTGGCCACGGTGAAGCCGTTTTCGGTCCAGAAGTCGACCAGGCGCGGGAAGACGTCTTCCGGGGCACGGTCCACGACCAGCCAGCGCAGATCGCCGTCACGCTCGACGCGCATGTCCTGGCGGCCGGGGAGCACATTGCTGGTCTTCGGAGCGCTGGCTTGCGCCTGGCCCTGTTGCTGGAACTGCGAGTACGTCGTCGAGCCCGAAGCGGGCGCGCGGTAACGCGGATCGCTGTTGGCCTGAGTCAGATCCGGCGGGATGCTCAGAGGCTCTCCCCGCTGGGTGACGGCGCTCTTGTAGTTGACGGATTCTTCATTGCCCAGGAATTGGTTGACCTCGCTGCAGCCGGCCAACAACACCACAGACATCAATGCCGACAAACCGGCATGACGCTTGTTCATACGTATCCTCACGATATTTAGAGCAGGCCCGTTTCCTGGAGCGCGCGACGCACGACTTCGTGGTTCTGCGTGCCCAGTTCAACCAGCGGAAGCCGGTAGCCCAGTGCGCTACGGCCCATTTCGGCCAACGCCCACTTGACGGGGATGGGATTGGCTTCAACGAACAAAGCCTTGTTCAGACGCGCCAGGTACGCGTTAAGTTCACGGACCTTCGGCACATCGCCGGCCAGCGCGGCGGCGCACAGGTCACGCATGAGCTTGGGCGCCACGTTGGCGGTCACGGAGATGTTGCCACGCGCACCCAGCAGGATCAGGGCGGCGGCCGTGGGATCGTCACCGCTGAAAACCTGGAAACTTGCCGGCGCTTCGCGCAGCAGCAGGCCGCCGCGGGCGATGTCGCCGGTGGCGTCCTTGATGCCGATGATGCCCGGCACCTGCGCCAAGCGCAGCACCGTCTCGTTGCTCATGTCGGCAACGGTGCGGCCCGGCACGTTGTACAGGATCGTCGGCAGATCGACGGCTTCCGCGATGGTGCGGAAGTGCCGATACAGGCCCTCTTGCGACGGCTTGTTGTAATAGGGGACGACCGACAGGCCGGCCTGCGCGCCGACCGCCTTGGCGTGGCGCGTCAGGTGGATGGCTTCGTCGGTGGAGTTGGCGCCCACGCCAGCGATGACCGGGATGCGGCCCGCGGCATGTTCCACCGCGACGCGGATCAATTCCGCGTGCTCTTCCATCGAGACCGTGGGCGACTCCCCGGTGGTGCCCACCACCACCAGCGCGTCGGTTCCTTCCTGGACGTGCCAGTCGATCAATGACCGGTAGGCAGCGTAATCCAGGCTGCCATCGGGCTGCATGGGAGTGACCAGGGCCACCAAGCTGCCCTGGAAATTAACGCCTGCGGCGGTTGCAGGGGATGCCATAAATGTAGGGCTCCAACGCCCCATGGCAGGATGCCTCAGGGCCAGAATCAATGAAACCGCTGAGTTTAACGGAAATTGGCCGGAATCCTACAGAAACCACTGAACGATAGTCGTTCCAAACTCGTACACCGGACGCATCAGAAGCCAAAGCACATCGGTGACCAGAAGGACGATGACGATCATCAAGCCGTAGGGCTCGATTTTCGAGTATTGCCAGGCCAGCCGGTTGGGCAGCAGGCTGAACAGGATGCGTCCCCCATCCAGCGGCAGGATCGGCAGCAGGTTCAGCGCCATCAGCACCAGGTTGATGTTCACGCCGGCCACGCCCATCTGGAACCAGAAAGACTCCTGCATGCCCGATTCCAGCATCAGGCGCAGCGAAAACGCCCAGAGAATCGCCATCAGCAGATTGGCAGCGGGACCGGCCAGCGCCACCCACAGCATGTCGCGCTTGGGACGGCGCAAGCGGCCGAAATCCACCGGCACGGGTTTGGCCCAGCCGAACAGCATGCCCGGGCTGCCCAGCAGCTTGGACGCCAGCAGGATGACGACCGGCACCAGCAGGGTCCCGACGGGATCGATGTGGCGCGTCGGATTCAGGCTGACGCGGCCGGCCTCGTAGGCCGTCGGGTCGCCGAACATCCGTGCCACGTAGCCGTGCGCGGCTTCGTGCAAGGTGATGGCGAAGATGACCGGGATCGCGTAGACCGCAATGGTTTGGATGATGTCGTTCATGGCGAGCCGGATTGTAGATGAGCCGCGTGCCGGCAGGGGCCGGCACGCAAGGCACTACGGTGGGGGAATGATTCAGGCAAGGCCAAGCGTGGCCGGGTCGCCACGGCCTACGCGCACGACCACCGGATCATCGCTGGTCAGGTCGATCACCGTGGTCGGCGATTGCGGGCAGGCGCCCGCGTCGATGATGGCGGCCAGATCGTGGTCGTAGCGTTCGCGGATGTCTTCGGCGTCGTTCAACGCTTCCGTATCGTCTTTGGGGATCAGGGTCGTGGAAAGCAACGGCGCCCCCACTTGCTCAAGCAGTCCCAGCATGACGGCATGATCCGGCACGCGGATGCCGATGGTCTTGCGTGACGGGTGCGACACGCGCCGCGGCACTTCCTTGGTGGCTTCCAGGATGAAGGTCCAGGGGCCGGGCGTCGCGGCCTTCAACAAGCGGTATTGCTTGTTGTCCACGCGGGCGAAGTGGCCGATTTCAGCCAGGTCGCGGCACAACAGTGTCAGATGGTGTCTTTCGTCCAGGCCGCGTAACCGGCGCAGGCCGTCCGCGGCGTCCTTGTCGTCCAGGCGCGCGACGACGGCGTAGCTGGAGTCGGTGGGTACGGCCACAAGGCCTCCATCGTTCAGCCATTGGGCTGCCTGCTTGAGCAGGCGAGGTTGAGGATTCGCAGGATGAATAGATAAATACAAGGCCATGGGATTATCCTAACACTCTTGAATGCCGCCCAGCATGGCGCGGCGATGCAAAATGGCGGGAACGCCGACCCGCCCGGAGAAACAGTATGCGCCTCGATGACTCGCGTGAAAGCGACAATGTGGAAGACCGACGTGCCAGTGGTCCACGTATCGGCGGCCGTGGGACCATCGGCATCGGTACGATAGTACTTGCCTTGGTGGCCATGTACTTTGGCGTGGATCCCAGCGTGGTCCTGCAGATGGCGGAAGGGCCGCCCCAGACGCAACAGCAGGCGCCGGCCACCCGGCCGCCCGTCGACGACCCGCAAGCGCGTTTTGTCGCCAAGGTGCTGGGCGAAACCGAAGACACCTGGAGCGCGATCTTCCAGAAGGACCTGAACCGCCAGTACGTCGCGCCCAAGCTCGTGCTGTTCCGCGGCGCCACGCCCACGGCCTGCGGCACGGGCCAATCCGCGATGGGCCCCTTCTACTGCCCGGGCGACAGCAAGGTCTATATCGACCTCGCCTTCTTCGATGAATTGCAGAACAAGTTCAAGGCGCCGGGCGACTTTGCCCAGGCCTACGTGATCGCGCATGAAGTCGGACACCACGTGCAGCATCTGCTGGGCATTTCCGACCAGGTGGATCAACTGCGCCGCCGCAATCCGTCGCAAGCCAATGCGCTGTCCGTGCGGGTGGAACTGCAGGCCGACTGCTTTGCCGGCCTGTGGGCGCAACGCGCCAATGCCGCGCGCAATATCCTGGAAGGCGGGGACGTGGAGGAAGCGCTGGCGGCAGCCACCGCCATCGGCGACGACCGGCTGCAAAAGCAGGCCCAAGGCTACGCCGTGCCGGATTCCTTCACGCACGGCTCGTCCGCCCAGCGCGTGCGCTGGTTCAAGCGCGGCTTGGAAAGCGGCAATATCAAACAATGCGACACCTTCGCAGCCAGTTCTCTCTAATGCGCCGCTGAGCCGCTTTCGCCCCCGCGCCCTTTAGCTGTATGGATATACAGCTAAAGGAGCCATACCGTCTTCATCTTGTAAGATTACGCCCCCTCGCCCTGTTGCGCGCATGAGTTCCCTGCGCCCTCGGCGAGCGGCGCAGCGCATCCGTAGCGCAATTCAAAGACCCTAGATCAGTTCCATGGCCAACAAGTTCGAACCGTTAATCACCGTTGATGAGGTGCAAGAGATCCTTGCCGAACCCAAGGAAACCGTAAAACCGATCTCCTGGATCCCGAAGCCCGCCGCCAACAACATCCAGTGGATGGAGTTCGCCAGCGCGTGCAAGGTCAAGGGCGAAGTGCGCGACGATGTGATTTTCCGCGTGATCTACCGCGGGGCACGCACGGCCGTGCATGGCCAGGCCACGATCTTCCTGACGGAAGCGTTCTGTGCCAGTCTTTTTGTCGGCCCGCACCGGGTATTCGGGGTGGACACGGATGACTCCTTCCACACCAGCCTGGTGGGCGTGGGCCGGCCGCAATACCGCAAGCCGCTTGCGGACCGCAGCCACGAACATATCTGGGTGGACGAAGGCGAAGGCTATGCCGAACCCATCGTGCCCGCCCTGCACACTATCGGCGCGCTGATGCAGTATTTCCTACCGCGGGCGAACCTGACGCTTGCCGGCGGATTTGCGCATCCCCTCAAAGGCCGCCAAATCGAACTGATCCTATGAGCAATTTTCTGGAAGCCTCCGGCTGGACCGTCCTGCCGGCGGGTGAACACGCCATACGCGCGGTGTCGCCCATGACCCTGGGGTTGGACGGCCAGCATGCCGCCTTCTTCATCGCGCACCCCGACGACACGACGTTCTACCTGACCGACGCCTGTGAGACCTCGATGCATGCGTCCAGCTACGGCATCGACGTGGGCGCCAAGCGCATCGATCTGCTGAACGAAACGCCTGGTGTCAGCCTGGCGCACTTCGACCGCGACGGCGCCATCGTCGCCTCGGGTCCCAACGAACAGCTGCAGGAAGCCTTGTGGGACGCGGTGAAGCTGGCCATGGCCCTGTCGTTCCAGTGCGCCAAGTGGATGCCCAGATTCAGCCAGTTGCGCTTTCGCGCCCAGGTCGGCCGCGCGCTGGCCGAGGGCGTCGGCGCCAACCGCATGGTCAAGGGCGCGCGCGCCAAAGGCAGCAGCGGCCATACGGCGGATTTCGCGTTCGCGGTCCGCGCGGCCGGCAGCACGGCACTGACCTACATCGAACCGATTGCGCTCAAGGCTGGCAAGAAGATGGATTGGACGCAGGTCTACCAGACCCACGGCAAGATGTCGGACGTGAAGATGGCCGATGCGCGCAATTCGCGCATGGTCATTCTGGAAGACGGCGCCTCGGCAGAGGAATTCAAGAAGGCCGTGACCATTCTGGAGCAGTCCGCAACGGTGCAGACGCTGGCCAAGACGCGAGATTGGCGGGAAGTCTTTTCCGGCTAGGACGGCATGTTCGTCAGGCCGTCGACGATCTCGCGGCCATGCAATATGGCTGCGTGCACGGCTTCTCGCGGACTGAAGACGAAGCCGCCTTCGGCGAAACGGGGAACCGGGTATTCGTCGCCGCCTTCCAGCACGGCGCCTGCCTGAACCACCATTACCGATGCGACGAATACGGGGCCGCTGGGCAATGCCGGAATCGCAGCGTCCGCGCCCCGGGACACCTTGGCCGTCAGCCGGTATCCCTTGTAGATCAAGTTGTTTTGATGCACTTCGGATGCCCTCTTTCTGCAATCGAGCATACCGCGCCTGTCCATGACAGTTCAGATATGTTTTGTAACCCAGGCAGAAAATAGAAACATTGTTGCACCACAACAAGTGCGTCCCCGATTCTCACATGCCAAGAAAAGCGATGATGGACAACCTGCAACGGCAGGCCTGATGCGGCTTGCGGGCCGGCACGGCAGGGGCGCCGCGCCGGCTGGCCGCCGCTTTACGGGGATTTCCCTAAGTCCTGTTGCGAAACCGCACCTTCGGCCAGGGTCATACCCGTTGCCCGCATGTAATCGGCCAACGTCCAGCCCCGGCCCAACAGGAACATCCGGGTGTGCAGGTCTTCCAGGACGTCGGGCCGCACCGCCGCCCCGAGATAGCGCAATTGCTTGCGCCGCACATCAGCATGGCCCAGCTCGTAGTGCCGCGCCAGGCCCATCCAGAGCCGGTGGGCGCCGGTGGATTGGCGGGCGCCGCTGAAGATGCATAGCCCCGCATCCAGACCCCAGCGGTAGACGGCGGTCGCCAGGCCCATGCCCTGATAGGCGGCGGCGTATTTCGAGTGCGGGGCGCGCACGTAGGGGTCGGCCCGCCGGCCCACCTCGATCAGCCGGTTGAACACCGTGTAGCCCGCCACCCGGTCACGCCGCACATCCACCACATACACGTAGTACTCGCCGTCGGCTTCGCGATAGCGAAGCACGATGCCAGGGATGTCGGTCTTGACCTCCGGCAATCCGTGCAAGCGATCCAAAGGGCGATGCATCCGATCGTGTATGGCATCGAGTTCTTTCTCCACTTCTTGCGGAGCATGATTGACGTCGATGCGAAGTTCCGTCACGAAGCGCGAGAGGAAACGGAATGCGTGCAGTGCCAACGTAGGCAAGGCCACCTCCTGTACAGGGTTGATTAACGAGGGTTGATGAACGAAAAAAAAGCCGCATTCGCGGCTGGAATGGATGTGTTCGATGAGCCGTCTACAAGACGGGCCACTGATGGCGCAGCGGGGACGGATTCAGGCTATGCCGCGGCATGCGCGCCCTCCTGCCAACCGCCAGCCGCTTGCGCGTCGGCCTTGCCGAAAAAGGCCGGAAACTGCTGCGCGCCCTTGCGGGTGACCGCCAGCGCGCGCGAATCCAGGTCTTTGGTGATCCAGCCGCGCTGCACCAGCGCGTCCAGCAAGGCCGCGCCCAGCGCGCCCCCCAGATGTGAACGGCGCTCGCTCCAGTCCAGGCAGGCGCATGCGAACCGCCGGCGGCGCTGCCGCGCTTGTGCCGCGTCCACGCCGATCTGCGCCAGCGAGGCCTCGCCCAGCGGCGTGAGCGCGTAGTCGCGGCCGTCGGCCACGAGCCATTGGCGCGTCAGCATGGCGTCGTGGATGCGAACGGCAAGCGTGCCGGCCATGTGGTCGTAGCAGGTCCGGGCCTCGCGCAGCGCCGAGGGCGTATTGGGCTTGAACGGCACGCGTTCGGCGCCCGCCACGACGAGCAAGGCCTCCAGCGCGTGCGCGACCTCGCTGTTGGCCAGCCGGAAGTAGCGGTGCTTGCCCTGCACGGCCATCTCGACCAGCCCTTGCTCACGCAGCCGCTGGAAATGGCTGCTGGCCGTAGAGGCGCCGATGTCGGCGGCTGCGGCCAGCTCGGTCGCCGTACGGGCGCGGCCGTCCAGCAGCAGGCACAGCATGCGCGCACGAGCCGGATCCGCGATGGCGCCTGCCACGCCGGATAGATTGATGTCGGCGAACTCGGATTCCATGATTCGCTGTAGACCAAAGTGTTGTATGCAAGGCCTAAGCATACTGCGACTCATCCCGATAAGACACCGGACTCGTCCCAAAATCCATGCCCGCTACCCAATCCTTCTTCGGCTGGAAAGTCCTTGCCGCCACGTTCACGCTGGCCATCTTTGGCTGGGGCGTCGGCTTTTACGGCCCGCCCGTGTTCCTGCATGCCGTGGTGCAACGCACCGGCTGGAGCGTGGCGCTGGTCTCCGGCGCCGTGACGCTGCACTTCCTGGCGGGCACGGTGGTGGTCGCCAACCTGCCTCGCCTGTATCGCCGCGCAGGCGTGCCGCAAACCACCTTCGGCGGCGCCGTGTTCCTGGCGTTGGGGGTGGCGGGCTGGGCAGTGGCCCAGGCGCCATGGCAGCTTTACGCGGCCGCCGTGATCAGCGGCATGGGCTGGGTGGCCCTGGGCGCGGCGGCGGTCAATGCGTTGATCGCGCCGTGGTTCGTGCGGCGGCGTCCCGCCGCGCTGGGCATGGCCTATAACGGCGCCAGCGTGGGTGGCATCGTGTTTTCGCCGCTGTGGGTGTTCCTGATCGCGCAGGCCGGATTCGCGCAAGCTGCGCTGTGGGTGGGCGTCGCGATGGTGGGCGTGGTCGGCGTGCTGTCCCGCAAGGTATTCGCCGTCACGCCGCAACAACTCGGGCAACTGGCCGACGGCGACGGCGCGGCAGCGCCGGCAGCGGCGGCGGCGACCGCCCTGCCTCGCGTGGGGAACCTATGGCGCGATCGCGCCTTCCTGACACTGTCCGGCGGCATGGCGCTGGGGCTGTTCGCCCAGATCGGGTTGATCGCGCACCTGCTGTCGCTGCTGGCGCCGTTGCTGGGCGCCCAGATGGCCGGCGTGGCGATGGGCGTGGCCACTGCAGCGGCCATCGCGGGCCGCACTTTGGTGGGATGGCTGATGCCCGCCGGCGCAGACCGCCGCAAGGTGGCGTGCCTGGCCTACGCCATCCAGATCTGCGGATCGCTCACGCTGATGCTGGCCTCCGACCATGGCTGGGCCGTCTGGGTGGGCGTGGTGTTGTTCGGATCAGGCATCGGCAACGCGACGTCGTTGCCGCCCCTGATCGCGCAAACGGAATTTGCGCGCGAGGACACGGCGCGCGTGGTGCCCTTGATCGTCGCGCTGTCGCAAGGCGCCTACGCCTTTGCCCCCGCCCTGTTCGGCGTGTTGCGCGCTGTCCTGGACGCGACGGGGCAATCGATGGTGGGCTTCCTGGCGATGGCCGCCTTGTTGCAAGCGGCCGCCATCGTCTGCTTTGCCGCTGGCCTGGGCGCCGCCGCCTTCAGGCCAGCCCGCCCCGCCGCGCCACCAGTCCAGCCATGACGGCGTTGCCGCCCTCGCTGGCCAGGCCTTCGGCCACCCCTTGCCGGTCTGCCGCCGTCCGGTTCTGGCTGACCTTCCATTTGCCTTCGATGCGCGAGATCGGGATTTCGACACCGATGATGGCGCGCATCTGCGCGGCGATGAAATCGGGCGGCGCCTGATCCACGCTCCAGGGCTGCGTGCGCGCCTTTTCCTGGCTGTCGGTCAGGGCCTCAAGCTGGGCGCGCAGCCATGCCGGGTCATCCTGGATCACCGGCGTGCCCCACACGTGCACCGCCACGAAGTTCCAGGTCGGCACCACTTTGTGGGTTTCTGCCTTGGTGGCGTACCAGGAAGGCGTGATGTAGGCCTGCGCGCCGTGGAACGCCACCAGGCATTCCTGGCCCGCCGCCAACTGCGCCAATTGCGGATTGGCGCGCGCCACGTGCAGCCGCAACACGCCATGCGGGCCTTCGGGATACAGCAGACAGGGGATGTGGTTGGCCATCAGCCCGCCCTCCCCGCTGGTCATGATGACGCCCAGCGGATGGGCGCGGATGAAGTCGTGCTGAACGGCAAGATCGTCTTCACGGAAAGCGGACGGCAGATACATGATGGGGCATCAGGGAGGCAGGGAAAAACACAACATACCGCCTTCGTGGCCCCATGCACAGGGCCATCGGAATTGTGTTTTATGGAGCCAGCCAAGCCGTTCCGGCAAACCCGCGAACGCCGATCTACCGTCGGACGCGCTCATAGGCCTGATTCATGCGGTCGCGCGCCTCGGTTTCCCGCGCGTACGCGAGGTCGTAGCTCTCCAGGCACCCCTGCGTGGGGTTGGGCCATTTGATCGCGGCGATCGCTGCGGTGAGCTCGTCGCGGGCGCGCTGCCATTCTTTGACTGCGGCATACCATTCCTTGGCGGTGTCCATAGTTTCCTCCCTATGTGCACGCCTTCCATCGTAGTCCTGGCACCGTCCACGCGAACGCGCCGCCGGCAGGGAAAAAAGGATGAGCTCCATCTCCCGAGAGGGTTTACCCAAACGGCGCCGCTGCCGTCGCCGCAGATTCCCGTGCCTGCAGGCGCGAACAGGCAGATAATCAAAAAAAACATCGGCGCGGATGCCGCCTCTGCCTGGAAAGGAACGATCATGACCTCTCGATTGACCTTGGCCGCCGGCTGCGTCGCCATCGCCCTGGCGGGCTGTACCAACCTGCCGCGCGCGCAGGACTACTCCACCTCGCTCGGCGAGGATAAGACACAGCTTCAGCCAGACCCGAGCTGGAGCGCTGGCCGCATCTGGACCCGCCCGGGCCCGCCGATCGGCAGCGTGTATGAGAAGAAGCTGATCCTGGAGCCGATGACCTACATTGCCGGCGACCGCCCGGACGACCTGGAATTCAAGGACAACGCGGCGTTGCGCGAGCGTGTGCTGGCTTACATGAACGAGGCCGTACGACGCGAATTTTCGGAAGCAGGCTATCAATTGCTGAATGCCCCGGCGCCCCATGCGCTGCGCATCAGCGCGGCGATCACGGGTACGTTCAAGAATGACCGGGATCCCCGGGCAATGGAGTACATTCCGATCGGCTACGTGATCGGGCAGACCGCCAAGGCCGCAGGCTACCGCGACCAATCGGCGCGGCTGCTCATCGAAGCATCGGTGCGCGACGCCAACACGAACGAACTGCTGATCGCCTCGCTGGGCACCGTCACCGGCAGCAATCTTCCGCCCGACCGCAAGCCCACAGCGGACGACGTTCGCACGGCCATCGACGATTGGGCGCGCCAGGTGCGCCTGCAGTTCGACCGCAATTGGCAAGGCGCAACGCCCTGACCGGAAAAGCGCGCCGCGCCGCCATGCCGGATCCGCGATAACATGCGCCGCCGCGTCACGCGGCCGCCAGGCCTGCGCAGACCGGCAGGGCAATCACCGCAAGCGGGGAACATTCCGGCCGCCCCTGCGGTCCAACCCCCCGAATTTTTATTTAAAAATCACGATGTGATGAATATTGACGTCAACCCTCACTTACTCACGGCCACGGCTAATGCTACTGTTCCGCCTGTGCAAGGAGTACATGCAATGGATCAGAAAACGAAGCCCTGGGCTTTTCCCAAACCCCATCCGGAAAACACCCCACGTGGTGAGCGCAACAAACAGGAGTTCGACGCTCCGACCGAAGCCCCGAAGCCTGCGCCCAAGCCGCGCAGCAAAAAAGAACCGCCAGCCGCCAGCCGGGCGCGTTCATGACGTTGTCTGCCGGGTCACGCGCCGCCGTCCTGGCAGCGCTGTCCTCGCTTTCCCTGGCTACCGTGGCCGCCCCCGATGTGCAGACCGGCGACCTGGTTTTCCAGCAGTCCCGGTCGGCGCAAAGCCTGGCCATCCAGCAAGCCACGCACTCCCCCTACAGCCACATGGGCATGATCGTGACGCGTCAAGGCCGCCCCTACGTGCTGGAGGCTGCTGCCCGCGTCAACTACACGCCGCTGGACCAATGGGCGCGGCAAGGTGAACGCGGCCACTATGTCGTCAAACGCTTGCGCGACGCCTCGACGCTGACGCTCGCCGTGCGCGAGCAACTGGCAACCGCGGGCGCCGCGTTTGCGGGCAAGCCTTATGACCTGGTGTTCGCCTGGTCCGACGACCGGATCTATTGCTCGGAACTTGTCTGGAAAATCTACCAGCGCACGCTGGGCGTGGAAATCGGCGCGCTCGCGCCACTCAGGGGGTTTGACCTGAGCTCGCCTGCCGTGCAGGCCAAGTTGCGGGAACGCTACGGCCAGGACATCCCCTGGGACGAGCCGATCATCTCGCCCGCGGCCATGTACGATTCAGACTTGCTGACAACGGTCGCCGACCGCTGAGCCCGCTCTGGAGCGCCCTTGAACCCCATGGCCGCCTCCTTCCTGATTGGCATCGCCATCGCGCTGGTCGCCGCCTGGGGCGCACTGGCGCTGTGGATACGCGCGCCCTTGCCGCGCGGCGCACGCGCCGCGCTGATGCTGGCCTGGCTGGCCTTGGCGCTTGCCGGCATCGCCGCATTGGCCTGGCCGGCCTGGCAGCCCGCCGCGTACGGGTTTGCCGTGGCAGTCGTGGCGCTGCTGGTCTGGTGGCACACCATCCGGCCGTCCAATAACCGCGACTGGATTCCGGAAGTAGCGCGGCAGACGCATGGCGAAGTGGACGGCAATCTCGTCACGTTGCACAACGTGCGCAACTTCGACTGGCGGTCCCGCACCGACTTCACGCCCCACTGGGAAACGCGGCAGTACGCGCTGGACGAACTGCAATTCGTGGATGTGGCGCTGTCTTACTGGAACCGCCCCGCCATCGCCCACGCCCTGGTGTCTTTCGGATTCGGCCATGACCGCTACGTGGTGTTCTCGGTGGAGATCCGCCGCAAGCAAGGCGACAACTTTTCAGAGATCGGCGGCTTCTTCAAACAGTATGAACTGAGCGTCATCGCGTCCACCGAGGAAGACAGCCTGCGCGTGCGCACCAACGTGCGCGGCGAAGACGGCTACCTGTACCGCGTCAATATGCCGCTGGAGGCCGCGCGGTCGCTTTTCCTGGCGTATGTGGATAGCGCCAACCGGCTTCGCGACACGCCGCGCTTCTACCACACGCTGACCGCCAACTGCACCACCATCGTGTTCCAGATGGCGCGGCGCATCGTGCCGGGCCTGCCGCTGGATTATCGGCAACTGGTTTCGGGCTATTTGCCGGAATACCTTTACGGGCTGCATGTGCTGCAAGGCGCGGACAGCGTCGGGCAGTATCGCCGGCTGGGCCGCTATACGGACCGGGCGCGCGCCACCCAGAAACCCGCGGCTTTTTCTCGAACCATCCGGCAAGGCGTGCCGGGCATCGGGCCGTCGTAAACGCCTGCCATGACCACCATCATGAATCCTACGCTGCGCGGCAGCGGAAAAATCACCGGCGTCTTCTTCAACCCAGAGGAAGACGTGGTGGCGGTCGCCTCGGAATTCCCCTTGCTGGCCAACCCGCGCGCCCGCGCCGCCTACGGGGGCCGTACGCTGCGCTACCGCGTTGCGCTTTACCGCCGCGACAGCCTGGTCCCTTTCGCCTCGTTCGACGATCTGGATTTTCCCGTCAACGATGTCGGCTTTCATCCCGCCGGCAAGGCCGTCGTGATCGGCGCCGGCAGCTATGACGGCGGTTATCTGTTCGAGGGCGACCTGGTGGTCTGGGACTGGCAGACGCCGCGCGCCACACGCCTGTTCAACAACGTCCCTGAAGTCATGCGCTGCCGCTTCAACGCGGCGGGGGACAAGATCGAAGCCTGGGTGCGCCCGTGGGACGAAGAGTGGGGTGCGCCCGCCGAGGATCCCGACACGGCATTCGACACCTTGTTCGTCGTCTGCGCAGACGTGCCCGGCACGGCCGCCGCCGTGCGCTTTCCGGCAGACTTGGAGCTCGATGCCGCGGCCCTCGCCCCGCGCATCGAGCCGGCGGCCGATGCGCGCACGCCGCAGGCGCGCCTCATGGAATGGTTCGGAAGGGGCGCCTGGACCGAACGGGGCGCCATCAAGGACATCGCCTGGCTGGACGACGACCGCATCGCCGTCGTGCACGACGCCTGTCGGCTTGAGATCTACCGCAGCGACGGCGAGCGCCTCGCCGCCTACGCCGGCCCCGGCCATGGCGCTGAACTCCTCCGGTGCCCGAACCTGCTCGTGCATGTCGTGCAACCGTCGGACCACCCGGGCGCCTTCGGCCGGCAGGATGCGCGGCTATACGCCCTGACGGAAGACGGCTTGCATCTGACTCGCGCCTACGACGGCGAACTCACTTTTTCGGGCACGCCCGAAGGCGCGCTGCTGGGGCGCCAAAACCGCTTTCATCTTGCAGGCACGCCGGCGCAGGATGTCCTGCTGGACTTGGCTAGCGGCGAGGAACGCCGGCTGGACCTGGGCCATTACGATTGCTTCAACCACTACATCGGCATACGCGGCGCCCCCTGGCTGTTCATGCTGCAGGGCACGCCGGCCAGCTCGCACGAACACAAGTACCTCTGCATCGTCCAGACTGATGGCAGCGTGCGCCGGCTTTGGCCCGTGCTGAAAGCGGACCGCACACCGGCCAGCCATGCGATGGAACTTTGCGGCTGCTATGTCGACGACGCACAGGGCGCCAGCGTGATCGTGTCCGGCAAACACTACTCGCCCCAGGTCGGCAACGAGTACGCCGGATTCCTCTACCGCAAGTCGCTCGATCGCGACCGCGAACAGTGGCGCCTGCCTACCCGCGCATCGGCCAGCGCCATCGTCCATATGCCAGAGCCCGGCCTGATCGCGGCCGCCTTCCTGGATGGAAGCCTGCAACTGATCGACGCGCAGACAGGCACGCTGCGCCTGGACGCGAAGGTGCACGCCGACGGGCTGCCCACCCTTGTCTTCGCGCTGGACGCCGCCGGCGACAGGCTGGCGGTGGGCACGGTGGACGGCCGTATCGCTATCTTGAATGCCCGCGCGTTATGCGCCCGCTTGGCGGAGGACGGAACCGCGCCCCTGCGCGCCGTGGATCTGGACGCGGACCACCGCGCCCCTTAGCCCGCCCAGGCCACCACCTTGTCCCGCCCGGACGTCTTGGCCCGATACAAGGCCTGATCCGCGCACTTCAGGACCGTGTCCGGGTCTTTCCCGTCGTCCGGCCAGCGGGCCGCTCCGATCGAGACGGTGACATGGCCCACGCCGCCGGGCATTGCGCGTGCACGGGTGGCCTTGCGGATCCTCTCGGCGACGGCGCCAGCCGCGTCGGCGGATGCGCCGGGCATCAGCACCAGGAATTCCTCTCCGCCCACGCGGCAACAAGCGTCTTGCACCCTGACGCTGCCCCGCATGATGTCCGCGAGCGCCATCAACACCTGATCGCCGGCCGCATGGCCAAAGGCGTCGTTGACCCGCTTGAAATGGTCCAGGTCCAGCGCCAGCACCGCAAAAGACTGGCGCGAGGCCACCAACCTGGCGATCTCGCTGGCCACGCCCCGCCGGTTCAGCAACTGCGTCATCGGGTCCGTCATGGTCTCGGCGTTCAACTTGCCGATCTGGCGCTCGTGCTGCGCCATGGTAAAGCTCACGGCTTCGCGCAACTGTTCGGCCTCGAAGTAGTTGGCCTTCACCGACTGGACCAACGGGGCCGCCCGCGTATCGTCGCCGGACTTCATCGCGCGCGCCAACACCGACAACGGCTTGGCGATCCAATATCCCATGGCCGACACCGCCAGCAGCATGATCAGCGCCGCGGGGACCGAGTATTCGAATATGCGCCACATCAGGCCATGCAGCGGCGCAAGCGTCGCCGCCCGCGGGCGCTGCACCACCACGCCCCAACCGCCCAGCTGCATGCGCGCATAACCTGCCAGCATCTCCACGCCTTCGCTGTTGGTCACCGGCATCGCACCGGCCTCGCCGCGCTGCAAGGCTTGCACGACCAGGTTGTCTTTCTGCTCGGTCCCGATTCGGTGGTGGTCACGGTGATAGAGGATCCTGCCGTCCGCCCCCACCACGTAGACATGCGAGCCATCGCGGTAGAAATGCTCTTGAAGCAGCTTGTCCAGCTCCGTGTTGTGCTGCAGATAGATCGCCGCCCCGACAAACCCCATGTATTTTCCTTGGGCGTTCTTGACGGGTTCGGTCAACGCCACGGTCCAAAGCCCCTGCGACGACAGATAGGGAGGCGTCACGTTGCTCGCCTGCGACGCGCCCCGCAGATCGACCCCGGCGCTCGTGCGCCCCTGCGTCTCGGCCCCTGGCAGCATCGAGGCATAGGCCCGCATGTCGCCCTTGGCGTCCACGATGGCCGCGGCGATGACCCCGTCGGACTGCTCCGCCACGCGCACGACCTCCTCGCGCATCGCCGCCGGCGTCTCCAGCATCACAGCCACCCGCCTGGCGCTGGCTTTCAACTGCTGCTGGATCGAGCCGATGTATAAATCGACCACTTCGGCGAGCTTGACCGCATAGGCGCGGTTTGCCTCCATGGTCGTGGCGACCAATTGTTCCTTCTGCACGTTGTAGGCTGCGAAGAGCGCATTGGCGAAGGCCACGGTGGCGCTGAACACCGAAAGGCCGACAACGAGTTGAAGCAAGGTGATCCTGGACTTGCGCAAGCGGCCTCCTGATGTTTTCCGTATCGGGATATCGCGGCCCGGATAGCATCCGGCCCACTTTTTTTATCAGATACGTTCTAGCATCCCGAAGGCGGATCAACCACCGGAACCCGCTTGGCCCGAATCAAAAAACAACAGCAGGGACTTCGTGCCGCGTGCGTGGAATTACGCCTTCTCTGCGGCGGCGGTCGCAGCCGGCGTGGCGCGGAACGAGATGCCCAGGCGATTGAACGCGTTCATCAAACCGATTGCGTAGGTCAGGTCGGCAAGCTCCTTGTCGCTGAACTCCGCGGCCGCCGCGGCATAGTCCTCGTCGGGAACACCGGTTTCCGACACGCGCGTGACGGTTTCCGCCCAGGCCAACGCCGCGCGTTCGCGGCCGCTGAACACGGCGCCGGCCTCGTGCCAGACCGGCACCAGCACCAGCTTGTCGACCGTCAACCCCGACTTGATCAAGTCGCGGGAATGCATGTCGATGCAATAGGCGCAACCGTTGATCTGAGAGACCCGCAGATAGACCAGGTCGATCAGCGTTTCGGGAAGCCCGCATTTCTGCAGGTAGACATAGACGCCGCCGAAGGCTTTGTAACCGTCGGGGGAGGCATTGGCGTAATCAAGGCGGGA